>NZ_FUYN01000002.1:0-87861 GCF_900168025.1 Acetoanaerobium noterae
ATCCCGAACACAGCAGTTAAGCTCTTCATCGCCGATGGTACTCGGACCGCAGGGTCCCGGGAGAGTAGGACGTAGCCAATTGACTAACCACAGAAATCATATTCTGTGGTTTTTTAATGCAAAAAAATAGGCGAAATTAAGTATATTACTATTAAGAGATAAGAAATAGAAGATATGTATATAAGTATGTATATATAAGCATGATGTCAAAATGGAAGAAATTTGAAAAATTAAGTGGCTATTAATTAAAAATATGTTGATTTAATAAAAAAACGGTGTTAGTATACTACTTAATAAACTTTTTGCAGGATAAGACATATCCAAGTATAGCAAAATGCTAAAATTTCAGACACAGGAGGAAATATCATGAAAAAATTTAACGTAGCAGTAGTAGGAGCAACAGGTATGGTAGGAAGAATGATGCTCAAAGTACTAGAAGAAAGAGCTTTTCCTATCGAAAATCTATATTTATTCTCATCAGGAAAGTCAAAGGGAACGAAGATAACCTTCTGTGATAAAGAATATACGGTAGAAGAATTAGATGAGCATTCATTCGATAGAAAAATCGATATAGCACTATTTTCAGCTGGAGGAGATGTTAGTAAAATTTATGCTCCTATAGCAAAGTCAAAAGGTACAGTAGTTATAGATAACAGTAGTGCATGGAGGATGGATAAAGATGTTCCTCTTATAGTACCAGAGGTAAACCCAGATGATGTAAAATGGCAAAGTGGAATTATTGCAAACCCTAATT
Organism: Acetoanaerobium noterae; assembly: GCF_900168025.1. Classification (NCBI taxonomy): domain Bacteria; kingdom Bacillati; phylum Bacillota; class Clostridia; order Peptostreptococcales; family Filifactoraceae; genus Acetoanaerobium; species Acetoanaerobium noterae. The sequence goes on from NZ_FUYN01000002.1 coordinate 755, forward strand.
GCTCAACTATACAGTCGGTAGTTCCTTTAGTTAAGCTTCATGAAAGATTTAAAATTAAAAGGATTGTTTATTCTACATATCAGTCAGTATCAGGTTCAGGCGTTGGAGGAATAAAAGATTTAGAAGAAGGCATGAAGGGTCAGTCTCCTCAAAAATATCCTCATCCTATAGCCTACAACTGTATTCCACATATAGATGTTTTTAATGAGGATGGCTACACTAAAGAAGAAATTAAGATGATTAAGGAGACTCAAAAGATACTAGGGGATGAAAGTATAAGAGTTACAGCTACAACAGTTAGAGTGCCAGTAAAATACTCTCACAGTGTATCTATCAATCTAGAGTTTGAAAAGCCTTTTGATCTAGATGAAGTATTTTCACTTCTTAAATCAACTGATGGAGTAGTAGTTGTAGATGATGTAAAAAACAATATATATCCTATGGCTATACACGCAGAAGGAAAAGATGAAGTATTTGTGGGTAGAGTAAGAAGAGATTTCAGTATAGAAAATGGATTGAATATGTGGGTAGTTGCTGACAATATTAGAAAAGGTGCTGCTACAAACTCTGTTCAGATAGCCGAACTATTTTTATAAAACATAAAAATTGTGGAACCGAGTTCCACAATTTTTTTAAATATGAAAAATTTAATTTTTATGTGTTGACACTAATTGAAATCTATCCTATAATCAATTTCAACATTTAAATTTAATATTTCCCAAAAGACTATGAAGAGAAGAGTAAATCAGATTGGTAGTTACAGAGAGCCGCAGATGGTGAGAAAGCGGTACGGATTTTTGATTGAAGAACATCTCAGAGTTGCTAACCGAAAGCCTTGAGTGAGTAGACTTAGTCGGAGCCAGACCGTTATATCTGGTAGATATCGACAGCATTTATTGTCCGTATCGAATGAGGAGGATTCATTAAGTGAATCAATCTGGGTGGTACCGCGAAAAGTCTATTAACCTTTCGTCCCTGTATAGGGATGGAAGGTTTTTTTATTTGCATAAATATATGAATATTCTTAAGGAGGAAATGAAATGGCTGAATTTATGGCTGGATTAAAAAGAACAGTATACTGTAACGTATTAAGAGAAAAGGATATAGATACTAACCAAATAGTAATGGGCTGGGTACAAAGAAGAAGAGATTTAGGAGGTGTAATATTTTTAGATTTAAGAGATAAGACTGGAATCATCCAAGTAGTTATAGATGCGAAAAATGTTTCAGAGGAAGATTTTGAAAAAGCTGAAGGAATAAGAAGTGAATATGTTGTTGCAATTAAAGGAAGAGTAGAAAAAAGAGATGAGGATACTATAAACCCTAACCTAGAGACTGGAACTATAGATATAAGGGCTACGGAGGTTAGAATACTTTCAAAAGCAAAAACTCCACCTTTTATGATAGAGGATGCTAGCTTAGTAAAGGAAGAATTAAGACTTACACATAGATATCTAGATCTTAGAAGACCTGCTATGCTAGAGAATCTAAAGATGAGACAAAAGGTTATATCTACAGTTAGAAATTATCTTATAGAGCAGGATTTTCTAGAAGTTGAAACTCCTATATTAACCAAGAGTACTCCTGAAGGAGCTAGAGACTTTCTAGTACCAAGCAGAATGGATAAAGGGACATTTTATGCTCTGCCTCAGTCACCTCAGATTTATAAGCAGCTACTTATGGTAGGGGGAGTGGATAAATATTTCCAGGTTGCAAAATGCTTTAGAGATGAAGATTTAAGAGCTGATAGACAGCCTGAGTTCACACAGCTAGATATGGAGCTATCATTTGTAGATCAAGAGGATGTAATTGAGCTACTAGAGCATTTATTTAGCAAGATAGGCAGTGATGTACTTAAAAGAGAGTTTAAAACTCCATTTAGAAGACTTACCTATGATGAAGCAATGTCATTATATGGCTCAGATAAGCCAGATACGAGATTTGGCTTTGAAATGGTGGATCTTACAGATATAGCAAAGACTTGTAGCTTTGAAGTTTTTTCTAAGATTGCAAACTCTACTGGCATAGTAAAAGCCATAAATGTAAAAGGTGGAGATAGCTTTACAAGAACTCAAATAGAGGAGCTAACTGAAAAAGCTGTGAGCTATGGCGGAAAAGGAATGGCGTGGATAGCTATAGGTCAAGATAAAGAGCTTAAATCTGTACTGACCAAGTTCTTCAAAAAAGAAGAAATGGATAGTATTTTAGATAAAATGCAGGCAGAGCCTGGAGATCTCATTATCTTTTGCGCTGACAAGGAAGCATCGGTTTACAAGATACTTGGAGGATTGAGATTAGATGCTGCCGATATGCTAGGGCTAAGAAAAAAAGATGATTTTGAGTTTTTAGTAGTAACTGATTTTCCTCTTCTTGAGTGGTCAGAAGAAGAAAAACGTTACGTAGCAATGCATCATCCATTTACTATGCCAAAGGACGAGGATTTTGCACTTATGGACAAAGACCCAGGGCTAGTTAGAGCAAAATCTTATGATATAGTCCTAAATGGAGTGGAGCTTGGAAGTGGAAGTATAAGAATCCATGAGCAGGAGTTGCAAGCTAAAATGTTTTCATTACTTGGGTTTAGCGAGGAAGAAGCAAAAGAGCGCTTTGGCTTTATGCTAGAAGCCTTTGAATACGGAACGCCGCCTCATGGAGGATTTGCATTTGGAGTAGATAGATTAGTGATGCTACTAACTGGGTCATCATCAATCAGAGAGGTAATAGCTTTCCCTAAGATGAGAGACGGCTCTTGCGTAATGATAAGCTCTCCATCTACAGTTAGTGATGACCAGCTAAGTGAGCTAGAGCTATATACAAAAGCTCAAGGAGCAGTAATTAAAAAATCTGAATCAAAATCAGCTGTGACAAAAGAAACTATAGAGTATGTAGCTGACCTTGCTAGAATTCATTTAGATGAATCTGAAAAAATGAGTCTAAGTGAAGATTTAAGTAATATTATAGCTTTTGCAGATGAGCTTTCGAAGCTCGATACTTCTGATACTTTGCCACTAGATCATATACTTCCAGTGTGCAATGTGTTTAGAGAAGATGAGCTAGAAAAATCCTACGATAGAGATGAGCTTCTAAAAAATGCTAAAACAAAAGAAGAAGGATGTTTCTTTGTTCCTCAAATCATAGAATAAGAAGCTTGGAGATAACATAAATTGCATGTGCTTACCATTTGCTTATAACGAAGCTTACAATCAAGCTTAAATTTAAATAGAAAGTCACGAGGTGGATTATGAAAACCAGAATTATAGATATGTCGATAAAGGAGCTGGAATCTGCTCTAGATAAAAGTGAAATATCAAGTGTAGATATAGCTAAGTCATATATAGCTCAGATTGAAAAAGTAGATGATAAAATAGGAGCTTATTTATATATAAACAAAGAGGCTGTAAAACAAGCTGAAGCTTTAGATACTAAAAGAAAAAACGGTGAAAAGCTTGGAAGATTAGCAGGAATGCCAATAGCATTAAAGGACAATATGTGTACTGTGGATATGCCTACAACCTGTGCATCAAAGATGATGCAGGGCTATATGTCTCCATTTGATGCTGAGGTAGTTAAAAGGTTAAAAGGTGAGGATGCCATAATGCTAGGTAAAGTAAACCTAGATGAGTTTGCAATGGGTGGCTCTACAGAAAACTCTTATTATAAAATAACCACAAATCCTCACGATATATCAAGAGTACCAGGTGGAAGTTCAGGAGGTTCAGCGGCTTCAGTTGTATCTCATCAGGCACTAGTAGCTCTAGGCTCTGATACTGGGGGCTCGATAAGACAGCCAGCAAGCTTTTGCGGGGCAGTAGGAATAAAGCCTACCTATGGCTCAGTATCTAGAAGTGGCTTAGTAGCTTTTGCTTCATCATTAGACCAAATTGGACCTATAGCTAGAACAGTTGAAGATGCAGCGCTTACCTTAGAGGTACTGATAGGACACGATGCAAAAGACAGCACTAGTGTTAGATTTGAAAAGCCTAGCTATGAAACAGAGATAAAAAAAGATATAAAAGGCATGAAAATAGCTCTTCCTAGAGAGTTTTTCGAGCAGGGAGTTCAAGCAGACGTAAAAGAGAGCATATTAAAAGCTGCAGAAAAATTTGAAAAGCTAGGCGCTATAGTAGAGGATGTAAAGATAAAAAATCTAGACTATGCACTATCAGCTTATTACATCATCTCATCAGCTGAAGCCTCATCAAACCTTGCTAGATTCGACTCTATCCAGTATGGATACAGAACAGATGAATACGCATCTTTGGAGGAGCTATATAAAAAATCTAGACAAGAAGGCTTTGGAAAAGAAGTAAAAAGAAGAATACTGCTAGGAACCTATGCTCTTAGCTCTGGATTCTACGATGCTTATTATAAAAAAGCTCTAAAAGTAAGAACTCTTATAAAGCAGTCTTATGATGAGATATTTAAGGATTATGACATGATACTATCTCCTGTAGCACCTACTACAGCTTATAAAATAGGAGAGAAGAGAACAGATCCAGTAGAGGCATATATGGGAGATATTTATACAGTGCCTGTAAACATAGCAGGACTTCCAGCGCTTTCTATGAACTGTGGATTCGATAAGGATGAGCTTCCTGTAGGGATGCAGCTTATTGGAAGTACTTTTTCTGAGGACACTCTTTTAAGAGCTGCTTATAACTATGAACAGGCATATAAAGCTGAAATCACAAAGACAGGAGGGGTATACGGTGGCTAAAAAACAATATGAAATGGTAATTGGACTAGAGGTCCATGTAGAGCTAGATACAAACACGAAAATATTTTGCGGATGCAGTACAAAATTTGGAGCAAGTCCAAACACTCAGACCTGCCCAGTTTGCATGGGACTTCCAGGAAGTCTTCCAGTACTAAATAAAAAAGTTGTAGATTATGCAGTAAAAGCAGGTATAGCCACTAACTGCAGTATCACTCCTAGAGGAAAGCAAGATAGAAAAAACTATTTCTATCCAGATTTAGCAAAGGCTTATCAAGTTTCTCAATATGACCTTCCACTTTGCCATGATGGATATATAGAAATAGAAGAAGAAAATGAAAACTACAAAATAGGAATAACTAGAATTCATATAGAAGAGGATGCAGGCAAGCTAATCCATACTGATGGGGGCTCTCTTATAGACTACAACAGAGCAGGAGTTCCACTTATTGAAATAGTGTCTGAACCAGATATAAGAAGTGCTGCTCAGGCTAAAGCCTATCTGCAAAAGCTAAGATCCATAATAATGTACGCAGGAATATCGGATTGCAAGATGAATGAAGGGTCATTTCGCTGTGATGTCAATTTATCAGTAAGAGAAAAGGGAAGCGAAATTCTAGGAACTCGTACAGAAATGAAAAACCTAAACTCCTTTAGCTTCATAGTAAAAGCCATAGAAAGCGAATTCAAAAGACAAATTGAAGTGATAGAATCAGGAGATGAAGTAATTCAGGAAACTAGAAGATGGGATCCAGAGCTAGGAAAATCATTTAGCATGAGAACTAAAGAAGATGCACATGATTATAGATACTTCCCAGATCCTGATCTTGCTCCTATAGTGATAACAAAAGAAAAGCTAAAGGAAATTAAAGACTCAATAGAAGTGCTTCCTGATCAAAGAAAGAAAACTTATATGGATAGCTACGGCCTTACAGCTTATGAAGCAGATAAGTTAGTATCAGAAAAATTTATAGCAGATTTTTATGAAGAGGCAGTAAAAGAAGGTAGTGCAAAGCTGGTAGCTAACCTTATGCTCAGCGAAGTATTTAGACTTCTTGGCAAGGAAGAAGAAGCAGAAAAGATTCCATTTGCACCTTCAAAGCTTGGAGTATTAGCAAAGCGTATAGAAGAGGATGTAATCAGTCAAAGCATGGCAAAGAAAATAGTTGAGCTTCTATGGAAGAGCGATAAAGACGTAGACGAGATAATAGAAAAAGAAGATATGCGTCAGATTACAGATGTAGCTTTACTTGAAGGTATAATATCAAAGCTCATAGCAGAAAACGAAGATATAGTAAGCTCATATAAAGCAGGCAAGGAGAAAGCTTTCCAAGCTTTAGTAGGAAGTGTGATGAGACAAACAAAGGGCAAGGCAAGTCCAAGTCTTACAGCTAAGATTTTGAGTGAGCTAATAACTAAGTAAAAAATACAATGCTATTATAAAATGGACAGCTATGAAAAGCTAAATAAAGATAGCTATATCTTGCAAAAAAAATCATCAACTTGCAAAGAGAAAAATGTTTTCCTAGAAAACAGAACTAAAACGAGTATAGATAAAAACAAAATTTTATGATTAAACTTATTATTTTTGTTCAAAAATACTTGTAAAATGAGTCCTTAGTATATATAATCTATCTTATAACTTTTCTAAACTATAAACGGATAATATTGATTAATGTTCGTGTTTGTCATAATTATCTGCAAGATTTTTTAAGGAGGCTGTCATGAAAGTGAAAAAATTCAAAAGAATTTTAGTCGCTAACCGTGGTGAAATAGCGATAAGGGTTTTTCGTGCATGTAAGGAACTGGGAATTAGATCAGTAGCAATATATTCAAATGAAGATAGAACCTCATTATTTAGAACCAAGGCAGACGAATCCTATCTTGTAGGTAAAAATAAGGGACCTGTAGAGGCTTATTTAGGGATAGATGAAATCATAGGACTTGCATTAAAAAAAGGCGTAGATGCAATTCACCCTGGATATGGATTCTTGTCTGAAAATGCTGAGTTTGCAAGAAAATGCGCTGAGGCAGGAATAGTATTTATTGGACCGACTGGCGAGATGATAGATAGCTTAGGTGATAAAATTCAGTCTAAGATAGTTGCAAAAAAAGCCAATGTTCCTACTATACCAGGAGTAGAAAAACCAATTAAATCAGATGAAGAAGCTAAGGAATTTGCAGCATTTTGCGGTTACCCTGTAATGATAAAAGCAGCAGCAGGCGGCGGCGGAAGAGGTATGCGTATAGTAACAAAGGAAGAAGAGCTACTAGAAGCTTTTCACAGCGCTCAAAGTGAAGCGAAAAAAGCCTTTGGTATAGATGATATATTCATAGAAAAATACTTAGAAAAGCCTAAGCATATAGAAGTACAAATATTAGGTGATACTCATGGTAATATAGTTCACCTCTATGAAAGAGACTGCTCCATTCAAAGAAGACATCAAAAGCTAATCGAGTTTACTCCTGCAGTTTCTCTTACACAGGAAAAACGTGAGCAGATATGCCAAGATGCTTTAAAGATAGCAAAAGCAGTAGATTACTGCAATGCAGGTACAGTTGAGTTTTTAGTTGATAAAAATGGAAACCATTACTTCATAGAAATGAATCCTCGTATTCAGGTAGAGCATACAGTTACAGAGATGGTTACAGGCTATGACATAGTTCAAAGCCAAATATTAGTAGCTCAAGGCTACTCACTAGATTCTCCTGAGGTTGGAATTGCATCCCAAGCAGATATAAAGCCTAGAGGCTTTGCTATTCAGTGCAGGGTTACAACAGAAGATCCATCAAATAACTTTGCTCCAGATACAGGTAAAATAGATGTATATCGTACAGGCTCAGGCTTTGGTATAAGACTAGATGGAGGAAATGGCTTTACAGGCTCTGTAATTAGTCCATACTATGACAGCTTGCTCGTTAAGGTAACTGCTCAATCTAGAACTTTTGAAGATACAATAAGAAAAGCTATACGTTCAATCAAGGAGCTTTCTGTTGCGGGAGTAAAAACAAATACTGGATTTCTAATCAATGTTTTAAATAGAGAAGAGTTTCATAAAGGACTTTGCGATACTCACTTCATAGCTGACAATCCATCGTTATTTGACATAGCACCTAAGACGGACAAGGAGCTAAAGGTACTCAGATATATTGGTGAAAAGGTAGTAAACGAAACAAAAGGAAGCAAAAAGGATTTCGATGTGCCAGTAGCACCTATGCCACCTAGACCTTCAGGGCTTGTGGGAACAAAGCAGATTTTAGATGCAAAAGGTCCAGAGGGCTTAGTATCATGGATTCATGAGCAGAGAAAGCTTCTAATCACAGATACTACTATGAGAGATGCCCATCAGTCACTTATGGCTACTAGAGTAAGAACTAGAGATATGACTCGTATAGCAAGAGCTACATCAGTTTATGGAAATGATTTGTTCTCTCTAGAAATGTGGGGTGGAGCAACCTTTGATGTGGCATATAGATTTCTAAATGAGTCTCCATGGGAGAGATTAGAGGACTTAAGACAAAGAATTCCAAACGTGATGTTTCAGATGCTGCTTAGAGGAAGTAACGCAGTAGGCTACAAAAACTATCCTGACAATGTAATCAAAGCCTTTATAAAGCAGTCTTCAATTTCAGGTATAGATATATTTAGAATATTTGACTCACTTAACTGGCTTGATGGTATGAAGCTGGCAATAGAAGAAGTGAGAAATAACAACAAAGTTGCAGAGGCTTGTATTTGCTACACAGGAGATATTTTAGACGAAACTAGAGATAAATATACTTTAAAATACTATGTAGATATGGCAAAGGAGCTTGAAAGACTAGGAGCAAATATCCTAGGAATCAAAGATATGGCAGCTCTACTTAAGCCTTATGCCGCAGATAAATTAATAAGAGCACTTAAGCAAGAGATTTCTATTCCTATTCACCTTCACACACATGATACTTCAGGTAATGGAGTAGCAACAGTGCTTATGGCAGCTGAAGCAGGAGTGGATATAGCAGATACTGCATTTAACAGCATGTCTGGACTTACTAGTCAGCCTGCACTAAACTCTGTAGTTGCAGCTTTAGAAAACACTTCAAGAGCTACAGGCATAAATCTGGATAATATTGAAGAAATATCTAGATACTGGGAAGCAGTAAGACCTGTGTATGCAAAGTTTGAATCTGATTTAAAATCAGGGACTACTGAAGTATACAAGTATGAAATTCCAGGAGGACAGTATTCAAACCTAAAGCCTCAAGTAGAGAGCTTTGGACTGGGACATAAATTCAAAGAAGTAAAAGAGATGTATAAAAACGTAAATGAGATGGTAGGAGATATAGTAAAGGTTACTCCTTCATCAAAAATGGTAGGAGACTTTGCAATCTTTATGGTTCAAAATGATCTTACTCCTGAAAATATCACTCAAAAAGGACAGGATTTAACATATCCAGACTCAGTAGTGACTTACTTTAAAGGTATGATGGGACAGCCTATGGGAGGATTTCCAAAAGACATCCAAGAAATGGTGCTAAAAGGTGAAGAGCCTGTAACAGTAAGACCAGGACAGCTACTTGAAGAGGAAGATTTTGAAGCTATAATGCTGTATCTTAAAAAGACTCATAAAATAGAGCCTAATATGAAGGATGCCTTAAGCTACGCCCTATATCCTAAGGTGTTTGAGGACTACCTAAAATATATCAAGGATTACGGTGATCTTAGCCGAATGGGAAGCGACATCTTCTTCCATGGACTTTCAGAAGGAGAGACTTGTGAAGTAGAAATAGCAAAAGGTAAAATCCTAGTTATCAAGCTTTTAGAAATAGGTAAGGTTGACAAGGAAGGAAGCCGATTGCTTGCATTTGAAGTAAATGGAAACAGAAGAGAGATAAAAATCTACGATAAAAACAGCGGACAGGAAAATAAAGTTACCTTTACTCAAATGGCTGACCCTGACAACAAAATGGAAATAGGGGCAAGCATACCAGGCACGGTACTAAAGATACTAGTAAAAGAAGGCGAAGTAGTAGAAGAGAAACAAAGCCTAATGGTAGTAGAAGCCATGAAAATGGAGACCAATATAGTAGCTATGCAAGCTGGAAAAATAGAGGCTATCCTAGTAAAAGAGCAGCAGCAAGTAAAATCAGGAGAGCTTCTTATAAAGCTTGAGGAAATATAATCAATAGAGACTAAAAGTCTTTTATAAGTGACAAAAATTAAAAATACCATGCAAAGGTCTTATATAAAAGACTTTTGAGTGGTATTTTTAATACTAAAAATCCTAGATTAAAAAGCATCTGCAAAGCATTAGCGTAGAGCTTAATCTAGGATTTTCTATTGTAAACTACTGCTTTTTTAGTCCGAATTTCAAAATATCTATCATTGCATCAGCACTTTTTAGAAGGTTTTCAAAGTTTTCTTCGCTGACATTATTTGAGTTATCAAAGTAAAATTCAGTTATGGCTATACTCATATGAGTGAGTATCTGAGAGGTTAGGTTTACATCGATGTCATCTCTTAGCTCATTTTTGTCCATGGCTTTTTGGATAAAGGCGTTGAATAAGTCCACTGCACTTGTTGCATTTCTAGATATAATCTTATTTTTTAAATCCTTTGGGATATTCACCATGAATCCAGTTGCTATTTTGGTCAAGTTTGGCTCGGCAGCTGCAAATTTGACACCATTTCTATAGAGCAATCTCATAAATTCAAAAAAATCCATATCCTCAATTTTGTCAAAATCCTTTTCCATAAATTTGATTTTTTCTTGACCTATTATATCTATAATATAGGTGTAGAGGTCTTCCTTATCTTCAAAATACTGATAAAAGCTTCCTTTTGCAATCTTTGCACGTGAAACAATTTGGCTTATGCTGACTTTTTCATAAGGCTTGTTAGAAAATTCATCTATAGCAATATTATATATGTTTTGTCTCTTTTCTTCAGGAAGGTTAAAAAAAGTTTCTTTTGGCATTATATCTCCTCATTTGGTTATATTCTATAATTCTTATAAGTCATGCTATAATTTATAAATTTTTTTGTCAATATATTTTTATTTTTATCTGGAGCATATATGGTAATCTAAGGAAAATGCATGCAGGGGGATGATAGAAGGTGAAGTTTTTTACTGAAGAAGCTTTTAGAAATAAACTCATTGGATTACTGGGAGTACTAGTGCTATTTTTAAGTCAAAACTATGTGGAGGAAGTAATAGGCTCCAAGAACGCATATAAGAGCAATCTATATGTAAATTTTGAGCTATATGTCAATCAGCTTGAGAACCTTGATACCTATCTTACTTCAGTTCAGGAGATAAATAATATCAATGAAATAAGACCAGTATATATAGAAAATTCAGTTATAACTTTGATGGAAAGAAATAGAATGAACATGGCTATAGTTCAGAAAAAATCCGTGGATTCTGAATATTTTTTTGATGCTATCGAAGTGTATTCAGGGGTAAATAAAAATATAGAAGCCGTTATCTCTGATGATAGCGTTTCGGAAAAAGAGCTAATATATATTAAGGAGCTTAGTAAATTTAATAGAGCTAATCTTGAAAATGCAAAGCAGCTAATTGAATATGATAATAACAATTACGATGAAAGAAAAAAGCTGGAAAAAGAAATCTTTGAGATATATGAAGAGCATATTGAGTTTATGAGCAAAGCTTATGAAAAATCGAGCCCAGAGAATTTAAAATTGCAAATGGAAGTAGCTAAAGAGGAAAATAATATTACTAAAGAATCTGTAAGAGAGGAGCTAGCAAAAATCTCTAAAAGAGTTACTGGTTTAGATACGCTTTCATATTTTGCTGAGCCTTATGCAGATGAAAGATATAGCTGGTCATATACTACGAAAAAAGACCCTAAGTCTCTAGATAGAACAGATGAAGATGTGTATACCTTTGAATATGTACTAGCAGAAAATAAAGTGAATTTTTATCAGTCATATAGAATTTTTAATGATGAGCAAGAGGAGTTGACAGAAGATAAGATGAGAGCTCTAGCAGATGAGCACATAAATAAACTAGGCATAGGTGGAGAGTTTGTAAGCAGTGAGAAAAACAAGTATGAATATGTAAGTGAGAATCAAAATAGGGATTTTGATTATATGACTTTTTATTACAATAATAAAGACAATGACATCTACAATGAATCAAGCAATATAGAAGTGAAGGTGGAGAAAAACGGAAGCTTAGATTCGAGCTTTTATTTGGTTACGAGTGAGCCTAAAATAAACTGGGCAGATGAGAGCTTGGTCAAAGAAAAATTTAACAACGAAAGCAAAATACAGTCTATAATAAAGGTAGTAAATTCTAAGAATGAGGGCGAATTTTTGGTTATGACAAAAGAGGAGGATAAGCTGTATATATATGTCTATGATGGAGAAAGTGCAGAGCTTAAGCTGTATGATAAGTTGGACAAAGACAGACACCCTTTTTACCACCGCATATTAATGTAAGAACAATTTAGTTTTTGGGGAGCTGATGATATGGTCAAAATAATACTGATTACTATGAACTTTATAAAATAGCGAACTATCCTCAGAAGAAATCATTAATGATGGTTCTTTTTGACCACTATATTATATTTTGGGATAGGTTATTAATGGAATTATAATAAAAAAGAACTCACAAAATAGTATGATTATTTGTAAAAGGTATATGTTGTGTAATAAAATGGGAAGTATTCTAAGTTTATTTTATGTTACTCTAGCCATAGATATATTTAGTTAACATCAATAAATAAATATAGTATTAATTATAGGGGGAAGATATGAAAGTTTTTTTATCTCATAGTAGTTCAGACAAAGATCATTATGTTAGAGTTGTTTCAAAAAAAATGGAAAGAGATCGAATAATTTATGATGAATACACTTTTGAAGAAGGAGTGAAATCTATTGAAGAAATTGATAGAGGATTGAACAGTAGCGATTTGTTTGTAGTATTTTTATCGGAAAATTCGCTTAATTCTCACTGGGTGAAATATGAGTTATTCAAAGCAAATACACTTCTTACTGAAAGTTCTAAGTTAGAAAGAATATTCCCTATTATTATTGACAACCGTATAAAACATGATGATAAGAGAATTCCTGATTGGCTCAGAGAAAACAATCTTAAAGTTGTTATTTCTCCTAATAAAGCTGTTCAACTTATACATCAAAGATTGATTGAAATGAGTTTTTCAAAACATCCTAAGTTAGCTGAGAAGAATAGAATTTTTGTTGGAAGAAATGATGTAATTGAAGAGTTTGAGATGAGAATTAATGATTTTAGAAAAAAAGTTCCTGCTTTCATAATTGCATCAGGACTTCCAACCATTGGACGTAAAAAAGTGATTTACCATTCTTGGATAAAAACTGATACTATAAAATATAGTTATATTCCTCCAATAATTAATCTAGATTCACATGAAAGTATTGAGGATTTTGTTTTTAAATTATGTGATTTGGGTTTAACAGAGAGAAGAAAAATAGAAATTAGCATTTCTACTCCATTAGAAGTGAAAGTAGGTATTGCAGCAAAGTTGCTATATGAATTACGTGATGAACATCAAAGAGTATTTATTAATGATAATGGTTGTATAATTACACATTCAAGAGAATTAGTAGGTTGGTTTAAGGATTTATACGAAAAAGTATCAGAAATTGGATATATGGTAATTGGAATCGCTTCCAAATACAGAGTGTATGAGGCATACCAATATGATTACGAAAATATAATGTTCTCACATATCGAAGAACTTAGTAAATCTGAACGCGAAAGATTATTTTACAGATATTTGCAGTTGGAAGATTTGGAACTTTTGTCACAAGATGTAGATTTTTTTGTTGGTTTGCTAAAGGGTTATCCAGAGCAAACTATGTATGCAAGTCAATTAATTAAGCAACTTGGTGTTGCAGAAGCCAAAAGAAAATCACACTTGATTGTGGATTATAATACAGACAGAGTTGTAGAAATCATTAAAGAATATAGCGAAGATAGTCATGCACTAGGAATACTAGCCTTATTGTCAGAGTTTGGCACAATTGGTTATGAGACATTCTTTGAAGTTGTTGGAAACGATAATGCAAACTACAGGTATCTTGAAGAGTTTTATGCGAAAGGGATATGCGTTAATATTGGAACTAACAAAGAGTATATTCGATTAAATGATATTATACATGATTATCTTATACGCATGAGTTTAAAACTACCGAATGAATACAGTCTTGCAATAACTAAAAGTTTAGATGCGTTCATTCATGACTATAATCAAGATGAATATATCATTGATTTGACTGAATATCAGTATATGATTAAAAGGGCATTATTAGAGAATAAAGTTGAAAACATTGCAAGATTATTAGCTCCATCACATTATTTAAAGACAATGAAAGAGCTTTACGATATTAGAAAAAATTATAAAGATGTTATCATTTTAGCTGATAGAGTGCTGACTAATGAATCTTTTATCGATAACCACATTAAGCAAGAAATTAGATACTATCTGTGCCTAGCACTTGCAAGGAAAAATGATGATCGTTTTCATCAAGAAGTAAGGAAAATTAGTGGAGCAGAACATGATTTTCTATATGGATTCTATTATCGTCTTTCTGGCAAAACAGATAAAGCAATAGAAAGATACGAGGAAGCTCTGAGCAAGCGGAAAAAATTTGCACGAGCTCAAAGAGATTTAGTTCAAGTATATTTAAGTATTGATGATTTTGAAACAGCATATAATCTAGCAAAGGAAAATTACAAAAATGATAAAAAAAGTAATCCCTTTCACATACATGCTTATTTTACAAGTTTATTAAGGAACTCAAGGGTTGAGGATAAAAGTATTGAGTTAAATAAACTACTATCAGAATTAAATAAAAATCAGCATAATAATGCTGAGGAATTCTATTTAAGATGTAAATCACAGTATTTGGCATATTGTGAAAACGACGAAAAGCAGTCAATTGATTTAATTAACGAAGCATTAGTCAAGTATCCGAATAATCATTGGGTTTTAATGGATAAATTTTATATTTGTGTAAAATTCAAAAAAATAAATGAATTAAAGAAAATTCATAATGATTTTGTTAAAAATTATACTAATAATTTAGCCTCAAACAACAATACTTTAACTAAGATGAAAATAATTATTGCATCTTTGGAAGGGAATAATGATGTTATACCAAGTCTTATTTCTGAATTAAATTATTACCCAGAGAGAGTGCTTGAAAAGTTGCGAACTCGTTATGAAATCAATTAGCTATTACACATTAATTTATTTTATATTATGGTTTCTGTAATAAGAAATTCTTATTGTATTTTTATAAAGCCACAGTGTGGGAAGAATTCACTTTGGTTTATAAATAATCCATCATACTATTAGAACCTAAAACGGAAAATGTTTGTTGTCTATTTTTGTCAAATTGTAATTTTACTGTAAGCGTAAAATAGAACATGTTTAGGTTCTGAAATTTTGAAATTGGATAATAAGCACCAATAATATCAATTAACTCATGCAAACTCCAAAATGTATTTTTTGGAGGAGAGGACGTTTTTTGGACTTTAGATAAGTAATCCAAAATTTTTTCTATATTCTATAGGGATTAAGAGTCCTAATAACAGTTTAATACGTTTTTCATTATATCATCTAATATATATACTTCTTGTAAATCATTGGGACGTTGCATTTTTAGATTGGTTATTATATATTTTTATAAAAAAACACACCAGTATGATTATTTCAATCAAATTACTTAGTAGGTTCAAAATATATTTATTGCAGATAATCCAAACTACAATCAAAAAAACCGTTCTTATTTATTAAAGGTTAATCATTGATTAAATGTCTTTGTGAAAAATCTCTAAATATCAATGCTAAAATGTATTTTTTTGAGGATCTCAAAATGTACAATTATTAGAATTTAAAGTACAAAAAAATTTAATTCTTATTATTCACCTTTATTTCTAACAGGTCAATCTTATCTTTTAAGCGATATGATGGACCTGTTATTTTTATTACTGTTGAGTGATGAATTAATCTGTCTAATATAGCGTTAGCTAACGTTGAATCAGAAAATATTTCTCCCAATTTGTGAAGGGGTTGGTTTTTAGTTATTATTGTAGAATTCTTTTCGTATCTTTTGTTTATCAACTGGAAAAACAAGTTAGCACCTTGCCTATCTATTGGAAGATAGCCTATGTCATCTATTATCAATAGTTTATATTTAGCATAATGCTTTAATTTGTTTTCTAATCTATTTTCAGCGTGAGATTTATTAAGCTACGTTATTAAATCATGACATGAGATGAAATATGTTATATTTCTTGTTTTAGCTACAGCTCTATCATTAGAAGCATGTACTAAAGGTAAACGGATAAAGTTTTATACAGCTTCAGAACTAGCAAATATATTGCTAGAAAAACATCAAGAACGCAGTTTAAATACATTTATGAGAACATTAAACAAATTGGATTTACTAGTCATAGAAGAGACTGGTTTTGTTCCTTTGCACAAAGATGCATCGGAGTTATTATTTCAAGTAATATCTGATTCTTATGAAAAGCGTAGCTTGATAATTACTTCAAATTTAGAATTTGGAAACTGGAATATAGTGTTTGGCAATAACCGCCTAACGGCAGTTTTAGTAGATAGGTTAGTACATCACGCTCATATCTTTGTATTTTCTGGTGAGAGCTACAGACTAAGAGAATCTATGAAACGGCAGCAAAAAAGAACATAGATTTGGCAAGTGTTGTATTTTTCGCTGCCGAAATATGTGTTTTATTTCATCAATATATTTTTCACTCGTATGATAATGTATTATGAGTATCAATGCATTCTAGATTCTGTCAAAGAAAAATTTAACAACGAAAGCAAAATACAGTCTATAATAAAGGTAGTATATGTAAATTAGTTTATGGGGAGCTGATGATATGGTCAAAATTGATTTTGAAGAGATTGAAAAGGATGTTTTAGACATATTAAAGAGATATATAGCTATTCCTAGCTACACAAATACCAAATCCGAGCGTCTAGTTGAGCAGTTTTTGATGAGCTATTGCAAAACTCAGCCTTATTATCAAGCTAATCCTGATTACTATGGACTTTATAAAATAGAGAATGATCCTCATAATAGAAGAGTTTTTTGGAATATGGTTAAAGGAACTGGCAATGAAACAATAGTATTCATCCATCACTCTGATATAGTAGAAATAGATGATTATGGTAGATTTAAATCAGATGCTTTTAATCCAGAGCCACTTATAGGAAAGCTTAGACAAATAAAAGAGACTTTTGATGAAGAAATAAAAACGGATCTTGATTCAGGCGATTACATTTTTGGAAGAGGAACTGCTGACATGAAAGGCGGAGGAGCTATTCAGCTCGCACTTATGAAGCAGTATGCCAAGGCAGAAAATTTTAAAGGAAATATAGTTCTAATAGCTGTACCAGATGAAGAAAATTTATCAGCGGGCATGAGAGGAGGAGTAAAGCTTTTAAACACTTTAAAGGAAATCTATGGCTTTGATTATAAGCTTATGATAAATTCTGAACCTCATAGAAGAGAGGATAAAGCAAAGGGTGCTTTTTATGAAGGCTCTATAGGAAAGCTTATGAGCTTTGTCTATGTAAGAGGAGTGCTTGCTCATGCAGGCAATGTGCTTGATGGCTTTAACCCAGTAAATCTAATGAGTGAAATAGTAAGAAGAACTGAGATTAATATGGAGCTAGCAGACAGCCTTGATGATGAGGTGACAGTGCCACCTACTTGGCTATATATGAAAGATAGCAAGAGCTTTTATGATGTATCGCTTCCTCTTAGCATGTATGGATGCCTGAGTGTACTTACTCTTAGTAACACCCCTAAGGACATACTTCTAAAGCTAGAAAAAATATGCATAGATTCATTTGAAAATGTCCTTGAAACCATGAAGAAAAACTATGAGGTATATAGCAGATATCAGAGCAAACCTATGAATTACAAGGTAAAGGTCAAGGATTTTTATGGCATATACACTGAAGCAAAGAACCTTTATGGTGATAGCTTTGAAATAGCATATAATGAAAAGCTGTCACAGCTAAAAACTGGATTTGCCTCAGGAGAGCTTACTATACTAGATGCAAATTTTGAGCTAGTGGATTTTGTAATAGGCTATATTCCAAGTGAGCCTACTGTAGTTTATGGGCTTATGCCGCCTTATTATCCTCATGTTTCGAATAAATTATTTGAAAATTCGGACCCTAAAATCACAGCTTTAAATAATTTAATTAACGAGTTTACGGTGGCGAATTTTGGAGAACAATACAATAAGGTTAATTTCTTTCCAGGAATTTCAGACCTGAGCTATACCAATGTTATAAATGCAGATGAAACGAAAAAGGCTCTAAAAGATGCTATGCCTTTGTTCGAGACTTTATATGATGTTCCTATAGAGGATATAAAGGAAATAGCTATGCCGTGCGTAAATATTGGACCATGGGGGAAAGACCTTCATAAGCTGACGGAGAGAGTATATAAAGTAGATTTATTAAATCGTACGCCTAGGCTCATAGACCATGTGCTTCAAAATATTCTAGGCTAAGAAAAAATGACGATAAAAAGTTGCTAGGAGGAAATGAATGAAAAAAATTTTTTCAGCAGGGATGTTTGTGCTTATCTACCTTGCTGTATACTATGTGTTTCAGTACACATATATTATAGTAGCAACAACATACTACTATGTTTCAGATACCAAGCTACAAAACCTAGAGGTCATGGACTGGCTAAATAACAAGCTTCCATCGGCGATAGTTTTTGCGGCGGCGATATCCTTTTTAGTATATGCATGGATAGTAAAGGCTTCTAAGAAGAAGGACATATTCGATTACTGTAAATTCAATCCTATATCGCTACAAAAAACCACAGCGCTTGTTCTTGCAGGGCTTTCGCTAGTTTCTCTAAATGCTCTTGTAGTGGTAGGTATAAGCATGTTACTTCCAGAAGCTTACGAAGCTCACGTAGAAAACATGATGGGACTTACCTCTTCTGGAGGATTATGGATGATATTTAGTGTAGGTCTAGCCGCTCCATTTATAGAGGAGGTCATGTTTAGGGGACTTATAACAAATGAGCTAGATAAAGTCATGTCCTATAAATGGGTGCTTTTTATTCAGGCACTGCTGTTTGGACTCTACCATATGAATGTAGCTCAAGGCATCTATACCTTTATACTAGCTATATTTATGGGACTTACACTTCACTGGACAAACTCTATCTGGGCGCCTATGATTATTCATATAGCAAATAATCTTTCGAGTGCCCTTATGTCAGAATATATAGATGCAAGCTCTGATATAGTAAACATTGGATTTGGAATATGGATAGGCTTATCGCTTTTATTTATTCTTCCATTTACTTTAAAATATCTATATAAAACTAGAAGTGAGTGGACATCTGAGGAATACTAAAAAAAGAAATCGTCTATTAATGTAGTGAAAGATTACTAATGCCATAAGAAATTTTGGCACACAAAAAATAAAAATTAGACGTTTTATTGACGCACAGCTTTATAATTTACAACCTATAAAATTATGATAGTGTGTCAGTAAATGCCTACAAAATCGAACTTTTTATATGACAAATGGGAAAAGAGGCTAGCTTCATTTTTAATGAATTGGTCTCTTTTTTTAGAATCAAATCAATTTAGCAAACTTACACTCATTATAAAATCTTCAAAATAATGTTAAAATTTAATTAATAAGCTAGACTAAAATTTGACGGATATGATTTATCCTATAAACATCGAGTTATGTAAAAAGATTAGGAGGAGAAAAAATGCAAAACATCATTTTAACAGGAAATACTCTTACACTTGAGGACTTAGTAGAAGTAGCAAGACATGGGGCTACAGTTGAGCTAAGCGAAGAAGCTAGACAAAATGTAAT
This sequence comes from Acetoanaerobium noterae, assembly GCF_900168025.1. Classification (NCBI taxonomy): domain Bacteria; kingdom Bacillati; phylum Bacillota; class Clostridia; order Peptostreptococcales; family Filifactoraceae; genus Acetoanaerobium; species Acetoanaerobium noterae. Next base: position 20,364 of record NZ_FUYN01000002.1, read on the forward strand.
TACATCTAGAGCTATAGTTGAAGATATAGTTGCAAAAGACAAGGTAGTATACGGAATAACTACAGGATTTGGTGAGTTTTCTAAGGTTAAGATTTCTCAGGAAGACTGTGCTCAGCTACAGGAAAACCTTATCAGATCTCATGCTTGTGGATATGGACCATATTTTACTACTGATATAGTAAGAGCTATCATGCTTACTAGAGCAAATGCACTTTCTAAAGGATACTCAGGAGTAAGACCTCAGACACTTGAGACTCTTATTGCTATGCTAAACAAAGGCGTTCATCCTCTAGTTCCAGAAAAAGGTTCATTAGGAGCATCTGGAGACTTAGCTCCATTATCACATATGGTTCTTCCTATGCTTGGACTAGGAGAAGCAGAATATCAAGGCGTACATATGAGCGGAAAAGAAGCTATGGACAAAGCTGGCATTCCTATAATTAAATTAGATGCAAAAGAAGGTCTTGCACTTATAAACGGAACTCAGGTGCTTACATCTACAGGAGCTCTTGCAGTTTATGATGCAATAGGCTTAATCAAGCTTAGCGATATTACAGCAGCTCTTAGCGTAGAGGCACTTAGAGGTATTACTGATGCTTATGATCCACGTATTCACGTGATTCGTAACCAAAGAGGACAGATGGTTACTGCTAAAAATATGCTTAAGCTACTTGAAGGAAGTACTTATGCAACAAGACAAGGCGAGTTAAGAGTACAAGATGCTTACTCATTAAGATGTGTGCCTCAAGTTCACGGTGCTTCAAAAGACACTATATTATATGTAAAAGAAAAAGTTGAGCTAGAGCTAAATGCAGTAACAGACAATCCAATAGTTACAAGAGAAGGCGATATCATCTCTGGAGGAAACTTCCACGGCGAGCCTATGGCAGTAGTATTTGACTTTTTAGGAATAGGAGCAGCTGAAATAGGAGGTATTTCTGAGAGAAGACTAGAAAGACTTATCAATCCTCAACTAAATGACCTTCCAGCTTTCTTAACAAAAGACGGAGGCTTAAGCTCAGGATTTATGATTACTCAGTATGCAGCAGCGGCTCTAGTATCAGAAAACAAAATACTTGCTCACCCTGCATCAGTAGATTCTATACCTTCATCTGCAAACCAAGAAGATATAGTAAGTATGGGAACAATAGCTGCTCGTACAGCTAGAGATATAATAGACAACGTTAAAAGAGTTCTTACTACTGAGCTTATGGCAGCTTGCCAGGCTATAGATTTTAGAGCAAATGATGGATTTGTTCTAGGAATAGGAACTCAGCCAGCTTACGATGTAATCAGAAGAGATGTTAAATTCATGGAAAACGACAATAACATAGAAATGTACAAAGAGCTTGATAAAATAACTGCTCTTATAGATTCTCGTGAAATCCTAGCTGCAGTTGAAAAAGCTGTTGAGTTAGAATACTAGAAGATTAAAGAAAGGGGAAACTTTAAATCATGATGAACAATACTGAAATTGCAGGAGCTATGACAATTAAGCTAGATGACTTCTTACCTGAGATGCCAAAGTTTGAGGAAGGTATCAGAAGAGCTCCAGACAGAGGATTTAGACTGACAAAAGAGCAAACAGAGGTAGCACTTAAAAATGCACTTAGATATATACCTGAAAAATACCATGCTCAGATGATTCCTGAGTTTTTAGAGGAACTAACTACAAAAGGAAGAATCTATGGATATAGATTCAGACCAGAAGGAAGAATCTACGGAAAATCTATCAATGATTACAAAGGAAACTGCGTAGAGGGTAAAGCTTTCCAAGTTATGATAGACAACAACCTAGACTTTGAAATCGCACTATATCCATATGAGCTAGTAACATATGGAGAAACAGGAAGCGTATGCCAAAACTGGATGCAATATCAATTAATCAAAAAATACTTAGAGGTTATGACTCAAGATCAAACTCTAGTAATAGAATCAGGACATCCACTTGGATTATTCAAATCAAAGCCTGATGCACCTAGAGTTATCATCACAAACGCCCTTATGATAGGTATGTTTGACAATATGAAAGACTGGGAAATAGCTGAGCAGATGGGTGTTGCAAACTATGGACAAATGACTGCTGGAGGCTGGATGTATATAGGACCTCAAGGTATAGTTCATGGAACTTACAACACACTTCTTAATGCAGGAAGATTAAAGCTAGGTCTAGGAAAAGATGCGAACCTAGAAGGAAAACTATTCATAACTTCAGGACTTGGAGGAATGAGTGGAGCTCAAGGTAAAGCATGTGAGATTGCAAAAGGTGTGGCAATAATAGCTGAGGTAGATGAGTCTCGTATAGAAACTAGACATTCTCAAGGCTGGGTAAGCAAGAAATCAGCAGATTTAAAAGAGGTATTTGCATGGGCGAAAGAAGCTCAAGAAAGCAAAACATCAATATCTATTGCTTATCATGGAAATATTGTAGATGTACTAAAATACGCTGTAGACAACAACATTCACATAGATTTACTATCTGACCAGACATCTTGCCATAACGTGTATGACGGCGGATATTGTCCAGAAGGCATTACATTTGAAGAGCGTACTAGATTACTAGCTGAAGAGCCAGAAAAATTCAGAGCTATGGTAGAGTCTACACTTAAGCATCACTATGAGCTTATCAAGACGCTTACATCAAGAGGAGTATACTTCTTTGACTACGGAAATGCATTTATGAAATCAATCTATGATGCAGGAGTAAAAGAAATAGCTAAAAATGGAATAGACGAAAAAGACGGCTTTATCTGGCCATCATATGTAGAAGACATTATGGGACCACTGCTATTTGACTATGGCTATGGACCATTTAGATGGGTATGCCTTACAGGAGACCATGAAGATTTAGTAAGAACTGATAGAGCTGCTATGGACTGCATCGATCCAAATAGACGTTACCAAGACCTTGATAACTACAACTGGATAAGAGATGCTGAAGAAAACAAGATGGTAGTAGGTACACAAGCTAGAATTCTTTATCAAGATGCAGAAGGTCGTGTAAACATAGCTCTTAAATTTAACGATATGGTTAGAAAAGGTGAAGTAGGACCGATAATGCTAGGTAGAGACCACCACGATGTATCAGGTACAGACTCTCCATTTAGAGAAACATCAAACATCAAAGACGGAAGTAATGTAATGGCTGATATGGCTGTACAGTGCTATGCAGGAAACGCAGCTAGAGGAATGAGCCTTATCGCTCTTCATAACGGAGGAGGAGTTGGTATTGGTAAATCAATCAACGGAGGCTTTGGACTAGTACTAGATGGAAGCCATAGAGTTGATGAGATAATCAAATCAGCTATGCTTTGGGACGTAATGGGTGGAGTTGCTAGACGTTCATGGGCTAGAAACGAAAACTCAATCGAAACAAGTGCAAAATTCAATGAAAACTATGCTGGCTCAGGTCATATTACACTTCCATATGTGGCTGATGACAGCGCAGTAAAATCTGCTGTAGCAAAGATATTTGAAGGAAAATAAAAAGTATATAAACCAAATAACTATCCCCTCTGCCTTAATTGGCAGGGGGTTTTTTAATTGTAAGCTCAGACTATGAGCCTTTTTGTTATTAGAAAAATATATAAATTCAAGTAGTTTTGGGTATGAATATTAAAGTTCCATGTTAATAATAAAAAAAAAGAGAAAGAGGGTGAGCAAAATAACCTTTATAAAAAACGTTTTTAGTCTTTTTATGGAAAGAAAAGAATTTTTCCTCACATTATTTATACAGCATATGTATCTAACATTTTTAGCTATATTAATAATCACAGTTATAGGTATTGCAGTTGGTATTTATATGACGAGAAATAAGGTTATAGCAGGGTTTATTATGGGAACAGTGAATATAATATACACTATTCCATCTATTGCTCTTTTTGGATTTTTGGTGGCATTAACTGGTGTAGGAAATAAAAGTGCTCTTATTGCACTTTGCATATATGGGCTTCTTCCTGTAATTAGAAACACATATGTTGGGATAAACGAGGTAGACCCTTTTTTAATTCAAGCAGCTACGGGAATGGGAAGTACGGATAGACAGCTTTTGCTAAAGGTTCAAATTCCTCTTGCTCTTCCTGTTATTTTTGCAGGGTTTAGAACTATGGTAGTAATGACTATAGCACTTGGAGCAATTGCATCATTTATAGGAGCTGGAGGACTAGGTGTAGCAATCTGGAGAGGAATAACGACTAATTTTCCTGAAATGACTTTTGCAGGAAGCCTTTTAGTTGCAGGCTTAGCTTTTGTGGTTGATTTTATATTAGGATTGGTTGAAAGGCTCATGAAAAATCAATATGTGAGCACCTAAGGAGGATAAAATGAAAAGAATACTAGCAGGACTGATATTAACAGCAATACTTTTGACGCTTACAGCTTGCTCTAGTCAAGAACCAAAAACTGTAGTAATTGCATCAAAGCCTCATTCTGAGCAGTATATTTTGGCTGAGATGCTATCTCTTCTTATAGAGAATCATACTGACATAAAAGTGGAGAAAAAGCTTGGAATAGGTGGAGGAACATCTAATATACATCCAGCTATGTTAAGTGGTGATTTTGATATATATCCAGAGTATACAGGAACAGGATTGTTGTTTGTGCTAAAAGAGGATCTTATAACAGATTCAGATGAGCTTTATAAAAGAGTACAAGATAGATATCTAGAGGAATACAATATTAAGTGGCTAGGCTTATATGGATTTAATAACACCTACGCCCTTGCTGTAAAGGAATCTACAGCTCAGACTTATAACCTAGAAACCTATGATGATTTGGCTTTAGCTAGCAAGGATTTAGTGTTTGGAGCAGAATATGATTTCTTTGAAAGAGACGATGGATATGAAGCGCTAAAGGATGTTTATGGATTTGAGTTCAAGGATACTAAGGAAATGGATATTGGACTTAAGTACGAAGCTATAGGCTCTGATGAAGTAGATGTAATAAATGCATTTTCAACTGACGGACTAATCAAGCAATATAATTTAAAGGTGCTAGAAGATAATAAAAATTTCTTCCCAGCCTATCAAGCAGCTACACTTATAAGAAAAGAAACTCTAGATAAATATCCTGAGCTTGAAGAGGTTCTTGAAAAGCTAACAGGGCAGATATCAGATGATGAAATGATACAGATGAATTATCAAGTTGAAAAAGAGAATATGGATCCAAGAGATGTGGCAGAGCAGTTTTTAAAAGCAAAGGGACTGATATAATGGCAATAATTGAATTTAGTGAAGTGAGCAAAGCCTATAGTGAAAATGTAGTATTAGACAAATTTTCCTTAGCTATAGAGCAAGGTGAGTTTTTGGTATTACTAGGTCCTTCAGGCTGTGGAAAAACCACTATATTAAAAATGATAAACGGACTACTCATACCTGATTCAGGGGAAATAAACATAAAGGGTAAGCAAATAGATGAGTATGATTTAATTGAATTAAGACGGGGTATAGGTTATGTTATCCAGCAAATCGGACTGCTTCCACACTTGACAGTCGAAGACAATATTTGCTTTGTACTAGATTTATTAAAAAGGCCAGAGACTGAGAAAAAATCAGTAGCAAAGGAGCTTATAAAACTAGTAGGTATGGATGAAAGCATGCTTAGAAGATATCCTAAAGAGCTAAGCGGAGGACAACAGCAAAGAGTAGGGGTTGCTAGAGCCTTAGCAGCAAATCCAGAAATTATTCTTATGGATGAACCATTTGGGGCAGTGGATGAAATAACTAGGAGAAATCTTCAAGATGAACTAATCAAAATCCATAGCAAGCTTAAAAAAACTATAATCTTTGTCACTCATGATATAGAAGAGGCTATAAAATTAGGTACAAGAATAGTGCTTCTAAACAATGGGGTAATAGAGAGAAATGAAAAAAAGAGGGATTTTGTATTAGTAAATGACAGAAGTGAATATGCCAAGAAATTCTTTGAGTCAAAGGATTTTATGGCTTACCTTAATACAATAAAAATCAAGGATTTAGTAATAAAGCAGTCAGATATAAGCTTTGACCTTTATGACAGCAGTAGCGTAGTAAAATATGACGCTACTGTACTTCAAGGGATTCAAAAAAGCATAGAGCTTGGAAAAGAGACTATTCTAACAGTTGATGAAGAAAACAACCCATATGGTTGGTTTTCCTTAACAGAGATATATACAAGACTAATAATTAAATAATATTTAACTTTTGGCTATTGAGAATATATGAGAACAGGATTATAATATAGTTTATATTTTGTTTAATATTAATTTAATTATTATGATTATAAATTGAGGGGTGAAGTCTATGGGCAAAAATGTTCAACAAAGTATTCAAACAAAGTCTGGACTTGCAAAGCAAATCCTAGTGACTTTATTGCCACCTATTTTAATTGTTATGGTGGTGCTTTCAAGCATTGGATATATGTATTCAAAGATGATGATAGAAGAAGAAATATCCTATCAGATGGAGTATAAGCTAGAGCATACTATAGCTGAGATAAATCAGTCGCTTATAGCACACAAACGACTAGGAGAAGCTTTAGGAAAAACAGTAGCATCAAATCCCAATGCACTGACTCAGCCAGAATATGAAGCACTACTAGAGAGTTATTTGGAGGTAAATGACGATACCTTTGGAATAGGAGTTTGGTTTGAGCCAAATATTTATAATAATATGCCAGCTTACTCTCCTTATGCATACAAAGATGGAGCAGGAATAGTGATAGACAATAGCTACTGGACAGAAGGAGTAGATATCTGGAATGAGTCATGGTATAGGATAGGTGCAGATTCAAGTGGAGAAGGAGCTTGGTCAGAGCCATACTACGACCCTGGAACAGATGTGACTATGATTACTTTTTCATATCCTATAGTAAGGGATTCTGCAGTTATAGGTGTTGTTACAGCAGATATAGACCTTACAAGTATTCAAAAGATGGTGGCTGATGTCGAGCTTGCTAAAGGTGGAAGTGCCTTGCTTATAAGTAAGGAAGGCTTATATATGGCAGGTATTAATAAGGATGCTATCATGAAAAACAACATAGTAGAAGATGAAACTACTTTATTTCACAGCGTATCAGGGGATATATTATCTGGAAAGCTCGGGAATACCAGTATAGAAGCAAATGGTGGAAAAAACCTTATCTATTATGATATGGCAAAGGAGACTAATTGGGCAGTAGTTATAGAAATTCCTGAAAAGCAGCTTTTTGAAGGGCTAAATAAGCTACTTGGAATATTTGCAGCTACATGTATAGGCTCTATTATTATACTGGCGATTATAATAGCTTACTTTGCATCCAATCTATCTAAAAGATCTAAGCGTATAAGTAAAGTTGCTGAGCATATTTCAGATGGATATTTAGCTGAAGAGATAGATGCCAAGGACGTGAATAAAAACGATGAACTAGGAGATATTGCTAGAGCATTTTCTAATATGCAGCAACAGCTTCAGAGCATAATTGGCGGATTTAAAGAGGATTCTGTAAAAATAGACGAAAGCTCTAAACTGTTATCTTCATTTTCTCAAGATATGAGTACTACAGCTGAAAGTGTTGCTATGGCAATAAGTGATGTGGCAGCTGGCTCAGCTGACCAGTTCGAAAAGCTTAAGCTAATTTCAGAAACCATGTATGGCTTTGCAGAGGATATAGAGCAGATGTCAAAAGAAGTAAAAGGCATAGAAGAATCTTCAAGCAATATAAAAACCTTGGCAGATTCAAGCTCTACTGAAATGAATATGGTTACAGAATCCTTTGATGGACTTTACAATAACTTTAGTTCTCTTATAGAAAAGGTTAAGCTAGTAGGAGATAACGTAAGCAAGGTAAATGAAATCACAGAGCTCATAAACGAAATATCTGACCAGACAAACCTTCTAGCACTAAACGCAGCAATAGAAGCAGCAAGAGCTGGAGAAGCAGGAAGAGGCTTTGCAGTAGTAGCTGATGAAATCAGAAAGCTAGCAGAAAAAAGCAGGGAATCTTCTGAAGAAATAAATTCAATCATAAGCTCAGTAGCAGTTGAAACAGATGGAATGATTAATTCTACTAAAGCTGTAAGCGAAGAAATAAATGAACAAAAATCCAATATTCAAAAAGCCATAGAATCCTTTGAGAATATAAAGGATTCAGTAGATGAGATTAAGCCAAAGATAGACAAGGCATATGAAGAATCTCAGAGAATCATAGATAAAAAAGATGATATCCTAGTAAACATCAATCTAGTAAGCGAGATATCTGAAAACTCAGCGGCAACAGCTCAGGAGATAGCTGCATCAGCAGAGGAAATGAGCGCATCAGTTGAAGAGGTAACCTCATCAGCAATTACTCTTAACTCCATGACAGAGGAAATGAAGGAAAGAGTTGAGTTTTTTAAGATGGACTAAAAATTTAGACCTATGATTTTAAAAATTAATATATAGATTAAAAATAAGCTGGGCATATGCACCAGCTTATTTTTAATTAAGGGAGTTTATTTATATTTTGAATTTTTCTATATGCACGTCTAAATCTCTTGCAAGTGCATATAACTCATTAGCTTGATTTTTTACATTTTGAATATCATTTAATTGATTCATAATACTAGCATTTACTTCTTGAGTAGCTGCTGAGGACTGCTCTGATACAGCTGAAATATTTTGGATATTAGTTGTTAGTAAAATGCTGTTATTTGTCATAATTTCGATACTATCGTTCATTCCAGACAATTTATCAACTATATTATCAATAGCTGAATTTAATTTATCAAAGCTAGTTTCTGTTAGTGAAACAGCAGAGCTTTGCTTTTGTAAATCTTCCTTTATATTATCCATATTGCCAGATGCGACCTTAGTGGTATCAACAATTGTTGTTATTATTTCGCGGATGTTTTCTGCTGAATTACCTGATTGCTCGGCTAGCTTTCTTACCTCTTCAGCTACTACAGCAAATCCTCTTCCAGACTCTCCAGCTCTTGCAGCTTCTATAGCAGCATTTAAAGCCAATAAGTTAGTTTGTGAAGATATATCTAAAATAGTACTTAGTATCTGCTCGATATTTTTAGTTTCTTTAACCAAGGTGTTTATACTATCCTCGATGTAAGACATACCTGATATAGTGTTTTCATTTTTAGATTTTAGTTCTAGTACAGCATTTTTTGCTTCTATATTACTGCTTTCCATTGTTTCGCTTTCTTGAGCTATTTTATTGCTGTAGTCTTTTACTTTAGAGAGATTTTCATTGAACTCTACAGATATTTGCGAAGCTTTTTCAGTTTCTTCAGCTTGATTTTGTATTCCAAGGGATAGTTCATCCATAACCTTAGCGATTTCTTCAGAAATAGAGCTTACATCGTTGGCTTTTGTAGTCAAGTCTTCAGAAACGTTAACGACATTGTTAGAAGATAGCTTTACAGTATGAACTAGATTTTTTACGCTAGCTAGCATATTGGTAAACCTTGTTCCTAGTTCTCCTAGCTCATCCTTGCTCTTTATATGAGCTACTGCAGTAAGGTCTCCTTGCTCTCCTTTTTCCATTGATTCCTTTAATGTTTTTATAGGGTTAGTTAGACTCTTTGATACATAGATACCTATAATAAGAGCAACTATAATAAAAGCAGCAAACAAGCCGATAAGAGTCATCATCATGGACATAATCTCTGAATACACTTCTTTTTTATCAATCATTCCGATTAGTACCCAGCCTGTTTTATCATTGCGAAGTGAATAAATAAATTTATCTGTTCCAAATACATTGGCTTCAAATGAGCTAGTTTCTTTATCTATTAATTCACCTACCCAAGCTGCTTCCTCAGGATTAGTGAATGCATTTTCTACGACTTGGTCTTTAGTGTCCTCATCGGTATCAATTCTATTGGGATTTAAATTTTTTCCTAGTAAATCTTCTCTTTTAGAAGCTAGTATCATACCTGTTTTGTCCAGAAGAATTACTTCTCCTGTTTTTTCTATATTAGTATCACTAAACAAGCTAGATAGATTTGATATATCTATGTCTATACCTGCAACGCCTATCTGATTTGAAGCTTCATCTTTAATTTCTTTAGTAGCAGTAACTACAGTATTGCCAGTAGCCACATCTGTATAGGCATCTTGCCATAAAATAGCACCATTATTAGTTAATGATTCTTTATACCAAGACTTTCCAGTAGGGTCATAACCCTCAGGAAGCTCAGTTTCTGGATATATATACATATTTTTGTTTTTAGTAGCTATATATACATTTAAGATTTGATTGTTTGCATTAATGAAGCCATTTAATTCTTTTTTCACAGTATCCGCATCTATTACTGCAGATGATTTTGCTATTGAATTCTCTGTTAATTGAGATAGTATAGCTTCGTAACCGCTATAATTTTCATCGATGATTGAACTTATATTGCCTACGGTAGTGTTAAGCTGCTCCGTATAAGAATTACTAAGCGTCTTATACAGGATCATATTTGAAACAAAGCCTGTTGTAAGCATAGGAATAAGTATGATTAATGAAAATATAAAAACTAGCTTTTTCTTTATTGAGCTAAAACCCATTTTGATGCCCTCCTAATTAATGAATTGTTTATAAATACCTTATATATCTTATTATATATAAAAAAAATTATATATAGTTCTTAAGATATAATTTATGAACTCTAAACTTTGGAATTATAAAAAAGAGTTATGGATTATGTCAGCTTTTATAAATTTATGATAAAGTATATATAGAAATTTATTAAAATATAAAGCTATAAGTATATAAAGCTATAAGTATATAAAGCTATAAGTATATAAAGCTATAAGTAGATAAATAAAGTACGAAGAGAAAAGAGGTGAGGATAGCCTTTATGAGTATTGTATGCAATATATTTGGAATTCCATCTATAAAAAAAGGTAAGGCTGAGGTATCTTTTCCATATAAAAAAGCTAAAGCAATATTTTTCTATCTTTTAGTAAACAATCACTCAACTAGAGATGAGCTTGCTAGCTTATTCTGGGATGAGTTATCAGATTCTCTTGCCAAGAAAAATCTCAGGAATGCGCTTTATCAGATAAGAAGTTTACTCGGTGACGACATACTGCTATCCTCTGAAAAATCTCTTGTGGTACTTAATACGGACATAATTACCTATACAAATCCTGAAGCTTTGTCTGAGCCAGAAATATTTATCAAAGCATATAAGGGAGAGTTTCTGCAAGGATTTTCAATTAAGAATGCGCCTTTATTTGAGCAGTGGTATACGCAAGCAAAACAGCAATATAAAGAAAAGTATATTCAAAATTTATACATATCCATAAATGAAGAAAAAACAAAACCTGAAATCAACTGGAATAAAATAATAAAGTACGCAAAGCTACTCACTGAAGTAGATGATTTTGATGAAAGAGCTTATCAAATTCTTTTAGAAGGCTATAAGAATACCAAAGCGTACAGTCAAGCTATAGAGAGCTATAATAAGCTAAAATCTACGCTTGAAAGGGAACTTGGCATAGAGCCAGATGAAGCAACTACGGCTATATTTAATGAAGTACTAGATGCTATGAATGAGAAAAGGCAAAATACAGTCTCAGATTTTTCTGAGTTCTTTGGAAAGTATTCTCAGCTTAGACTTTTAGAGCAAAATCAAGAGGAATTTATGCTAGATAAGCCTCCTACCTCATTTGTGATTTTAGGAGAGGCAGGAATAGGAAAATCCAATCTGATATCAAACTTTTTAAATAGATTAGATAATAAAACAGTTTTGATTTTTAAATCTAAGTGTATCAAAACTCAGAAAAATCATCCATATAGCTATTTTAAGAATTTATTGGTAAACGAAATTGGTGACAAGGCTCTAATAAATAGCTGGAATGAGCATCTTAAAAGCATAATTAGCATGATGGAAGGTAATGAAGAAAACATTTTAGACCTTATGGAGAGTTTTTTCTGGGATTCTTTTGTGGCTATGTTTAAAGACAGTAATTCTAAAATAATACTGTATATAGAAGACATTCATAACATGGATGAAAAAAGCAGGAATCTTTTAGAGTATATGCTTACTAATAACATAAGCATATACATGATAGGAAGCAGTAGCATTAAAGACAAAAATATGATTTCGAAGCAGTTTTTAGCTTTGATTGAAAATCAAAAGCTTGAATTTATTAGCCTTTCACGCTGGGATTACAGTAAGGTAAAGCTATTTATAAGTCAGCAGCTTCCAAAGCATATGCAAACAGAAGCTCTATTTGATGATGTTTATTTTGAAACGCAAGGGAACTTCTTGTTTATAAAGTATTATATAGCTGCAGTTTTAAGTGGAAAAGATCCGAAGAGAATAAGTAGTGACATGATTTTTTATTTTGAAGAAAGACTAAATGATTTATCAAAGTCTGCTCAGGATGTGGCAAAGCTAATTTCGTTTTTCTTTGAAGATACTAGCTTTGAAATGATTAACAGCCTTTCTGATATCAAGGAAGGCAAGCTTATAGATGTAATTCAGGAGCTTACAGATAAAGACATTCTCAAAGAGAGCATTCAAAATGACAGTATAAGATTTTCTTTTACTCATCCGAAGCTCAGACAGTACATATACGAAAGTCAAACGGAAATCAAAAGAAGGTTCATTCATAATCAAATTGGAGATGTTATCGAAAAGCAGCTTCACGACAAGCCTGCAGACATGGATTTATACCATAGACTTATATTTCATTACATGAGAGGGGCAAACAAAGTAAAGGCGCTAGATTATAGCGTAAAGAGCCTTAATCGCTATCTTAACTACTCTCATGAGCTATTTCCAATACTTGCATCTGGAGATGAAGCCTTATTTAAGGATGCATATATGAGCAGAAAGCAAACTCAGGCTTACTTACTAGAAATAGAGAATCTACTAAAAGAGGTAAGACAAAAAGAAGGTCAGACCAGAGATGTAATTATAGGAGAAATCGCATTTTTACATATGAAAGGCAGATATCTAATCAGGGAAGGCAGCTATGAAGAAGGAACTAAATATATAAGTGAAATGATTAGCAAGTCAATAGAAATAAACGACGATGACTACGCTCTAGAGGCATATAAGCAAATGATTTACTACTGCATACAAATCAGTGAAGCTGATAAAATGCAAGAATATATTCAGCTTGCTCTAGATATTGCCATAAGAAGAAACTATCATAAGGAAACAGGTATAATACTTAGATTTAAGGGACTTTACTATATCCTTAAAAAGGAATATACCCTTGCGAAGGAAGTTCTAACTAGCTCTATTAACACCTTTACTATAAGTAAAGAGGTGGCTGAAAAATATGCACTTAATATTGCAGCTGCATATAATTATATAGGAGAGATACATAGGCTAAACAATAACTACGATGAAGCAATAATAGCCTATGAAAAAGCTATAGAGATAGGAAAAGCCAAAAATGCCTATACCAGTCTTATGGTGTTTTGCATAAATGCTGGTCAAGCTATGTATCATAAAAAAGATTACGATAAGGCAAAAGAGTACCTAGATTATGCTAAGCATTGTCAGTCCATGGTAGACATACTTTGGAAAAAAGCCGTACTAGATGTCTATTTGGGTCTGATTTATATAATTAACAAAGATAAAGCTTCTGGTATGAAGCTGATAAAAACTGCGGAAATTGAAGCTAAAAAAATGAAAAACCCTGAAGAAATAGAACTTGTAGCCTGGGCAAAACAAGAAGCTAAAGCACATCTAGAAAGCAGATAAAAATCTAAAATCTAGGTGTGCTTTTTTAAGTTCATTTTAAGTTACTCCCCTATAATGACTTTATGGAATTAAAAAAACTTTAGGAGGAATATAAAATGAAAAAAAGACTAGCAGGTATGTTTCTAGCTTTGATGCTTATAATTATGCCTTTTGCAGGATGTACGGCTCAAGATGCAGTAGGAACTACAGTAACAGAAACTTCTAGTGCATTACAAATTGATTCAACTTATTTTACTGACAGAGACAGCAAAATTGACTACGAAGAGAGTAAAGCCTCCAAAATCGTGCTCAGCTCAACCACTGCTAAAATAACTGGAGATGGAGCGAAGCTAGAAGATAAGACTGTAAAGATAACTAAAGAAGGAACCTATATTTTATCTGGTAGCAGTGATGGATTAAATGTAGTTGTCGAAGCGGCTGACACAGAAAAAATATGGCTGGTATTTGATAATATTTCTATGAAAGGAGTTTCAGCTCCTATTCAAGTGTTAACAGCAGATAAGGTATTCATTACCCTTGCTACGGGCTCAAAAAATACTATTGAAGATATAGACGTGGCAGAAAGTGAAGAACTAAATGCTGCAATATATAGCAAAAGCGATTTAACAATCAATGGAAGTGGAAAGTTAATAGTAAATGGAAAGTACGAGCATGGGATTAAGTCGAGTGATGACCTTAAAATGCTTGGAGGAAGCTTTGTAATCACAGCTGCAAATGATGGACTAAATGCAAACGATGCACTCAATATCAAAGATTCAGTAATAGAAATTTCAGCAAAGGGCGATGGAATCCACAGTGATAAAAATGTATATATAGATGGAAAAAGCCTTAATATAAAAGAAAGTGAAGAAGGTATAGAAGGGAAAGTTGTAGATATAGTAAGTGGGGATATTGATATAAAATCTTCTGATGATGGAATAAATGCTACAGATTCTTCATTAAAAACAGATGAAGTCTCATCAGCTACACCTGAAGGCAATCAGAATGACAAAAATCTAGAAGAAAGACCAGCTCCACCAGAGGGCTTTGGACAAAAACCAGAGAATTTTGAAGATTTGCCAGCCGATGTGCAAGAAAAAATCAAAAATAGACCACAAAGACCAGAAGGTGAAGCTGTTCCTGAAGGCGAAATGCAAAGACCAGAGGGAATGCCTCTTGGAGGAGGCTTTGAAAATCAGGAAGGAACTGAAATTATCATAAGAGGAGGAGACTTATATATAGATGCGAGTGGCGATGGCATAGACTCTAATGGAAATCTAACTGTATCTGGAGGCAAGGTTGTAATCGAAGGCTCAGGGGGTCGAGGAGATGGAGCGATAGATTATAATGGAACAGGCTTAGTAACAGGTGGAGAAGTGTTGGCACTTGGAGGAAGTGATATGCTTCAAAGCTTTTCTAGTGAATCTGCTCAGAGTCATATAGTAGTAACAGCTAAAGAATCGATAGCAGTAGGAGCAAAAATTACTATTAAAGACGAATCAGGTAAAGTTTTATATGAGCATATCAACAAAAAAGCATTTTCTGCGTTAGTATATAGTAGCAAGGATTTAGTTAAAGCTAAAAACTACACTGTTCAAATAGGTGATACTATACTAGAGACTATTTCTAAATAAGCTTTAAAATTAATGTAAAAAAATAGCAATTAATGATAAAAATTTATATTTTACTAGGTTAATTATAGATTTATATATATAAGCTCATTTTGAAAACTTCTCTACTACACTAGAGGAGTTTTCTTGTGTATAGAAGATTCTGAAAATTACCTCTTGCGTTAACATATAAAAAAATTTATATTTTTGAATTTTCAACGAAATTTGGAATTTGTTTCGTCTGCGTGGACAAAATGTACTTTTTGCTCTTCTCTAAACATCTCGTTTATGGTAAAATAATACCGAAGAAGTAATCATTAATATTATAATTTTTTTAGGAGGAATGAAATGAACAACTTATTGGCAAAATGGAACCAAATAAGTCTAGTTAAACGTATAATCATCGGTTTAATCATCGGTATAGTACTAGCGCTTACAGTTCCAGAGCAAGCAAAAGGTGTAGTGATCCTTGGATCTCTATTTGTAGGAGCTTTGAAAGCGATTGCTCCAGTATTAGTACTTTTCCTAGTAATGTCTGCAATCTCTCAGCATAAAGCAGGACAGCAAACAAACATGAAGTCTATCATAGGACTTTACCTACTAGGAACATTCTTAGCAGGACTTATAGCAGTTATTGCAAGCTTTGTATTCCCACTTACATTAACACTTCCAGGAACTGAAGGTCTTGGAGACTTAACTCCTCCAGGAGGCGTTACAGAAGTTCTTAAAGCACTTCTTATGAACCTAGTTGATAACCCTGTAAAAGCATTATTCAATGCAAATTACATAGGAATTCTTGCTTGGGCAGTTCTTTTAGGACTAGCACTTAAGCATGCAGCTCAATCAACTAAAGATATGATTTCTAACTTTGCTGATGCAGTAGCTCAGATGGTTAGATGGGTCATCAATTTAGCTCCATTTGGTATCATGGGATTAGTTTTCGATTCTATTGCTACTAGTGGATTAAGCACACTTTTAGGATATGGACAATTAATCGTTCTTCTTGTAGGAACAATGTTCTTCGTAGCTTTAGTAGTTAACCCTATTATAGTTTACGTATACACTCGTAAGAATCCTTACCCACTTGTATTAAAATGTCTTAAAGACAGTGGTATTACAGCATTCTTTACTCGTAGTTCAGCTGCGAACATCCCTGTTAACATGAGCCTTTGCGAGGAGTTAAACCTTGATAAAGATACTTATTCAGTATCTATTCCTCTAGGAGCAACTATCAACATGGCAGGAGCTGCGATTACTATTTCAGTACTTACTCTTGCAGCAGTTAACACTCTTGGTATTGAAGTTGATTTAGCTACAGCAGTAATCCTAAGTGTTCTTTCAGCAGTATCTGCTTGTGGAGCATCTGGAGTTGCTGGTGGATCATTACTTCTTATCCCTCTTGCTTGTAGCTTATTTGGTATTCCAAATGATGTAGCTATGCAGATGGTTGGAGTTGGATTCATTGTTGGAGTTATTCAGGATTCATGCGAGACTGCTCTTAACTCTTCTACAGACGTATTATTCACTGCTACAGCAGAGTTTGGAAAAATGCGTAAAGAAGGAAAAGCTTTTGATATGATTCCTCATAGAGCAAAGCACTAATAATAATTATATAACTAAAATAAAAACCAGTTTCTATAATAAGAAACTGGTTTTTTTATGGAAATAAAAGGATTTCTGACTGGTGGATAATAATTAGAATTGCTTATAAAAGATTATTTTCTTGCAATTGTATAAACAACCTCTAATTTGACGACGAGTTGTTTATGTGATATAATGCTTTAATATACAGTTAGGAAGTGATTTTATGGTAAGGACTAATATGTTAGCAAAAAGACTAGTTATGATGTTTGGTTTGATTATGGTTGTAGGTATTTTGATATCTGGGTTATAAATTTATTATATAATTTATATACATACTAACTTAATAAAACACATAAAAAAAGAGAGGATATCCTCTCTTTAAAAAAACCACCAGATTGGTGGTTTTTTTATTGCTAAACAGCAAATTTACAATGATTATAGACTGTAATAATCCTCAGAGGTCTTTATAGTGGATTTATTTTTATTTATATCTTTCTACAAAGTCTTTTAAATCTCTGATGGTATTGTTAATTTCTTCAATACTCGCTAAAACTTCTTCAGTTGTAGCAGCTTGTTCTTGGCTTATTGCGCCAACAGTATCGATGCTTTCACTGATTTGATATACACTTTTGTCCATATCACCCAAAATGCTTTCTATTTTTTTTACAGCATCCTGAGATTGTACAGCGAGCTTTCTAACTTCATTGGCAACAACTGCAAATCCCTTACCTTGTTCGCCAGTTCTAGCTGCTTCTATGGCAGCGTTTAAGCCTAAAAGATTGGTTTGATTAGCTATTGCTTTTATCAAATCTAAGATGTTTAGAGTATCCTTTTGTTTAATAGTAAGCTCATTAACTCGTACAACTGATGTTTGACCAGAC
Organism: Acetoanaerobium noterae; assembly: GCF_900168025.1. NCBI lineage: Bacteria > Bacillati > Bacillota > Clostridia > Peptostreptococcales > Filifactoraceae > Acetoanaerobium > Acetoanaerobium noterae. Next base: position 38,078 of record NZ_FUYN01000002.1, read on the forward strand.
TCAGCTAAGTTTTCTGAAGAGCTTGCTAACTGGGTCATACTTTCTGCTACCTGCTGGGTAACTTCAGCCAAATCAATTACGTTTTTCACTAATTTGTTATTATCTTCAAAGTCTATTCCCGAACTAAGTGTACCTATAATTTCATTTTTTGTTCCATAAATAGGAGTGAAGATGGTTTTTATTGCCCTGCCATAAACGTGAGCAGGAACGTCATCAAATGTATCCGTTCTTTTTCTGATGCATTCTTCTATAGTAGAGATGCCTCTGATTGGCTTTCCCTCTGGAAGATCAAGCTCGAATTCGTCAGCACGATAGTAGCCTATATATTCTTGTAGATTTGTAAGTCCTACAGCCATATCGTCGTGAACTATTCTGTTTAAATAAGGTAGTACTAGCTTAAACGCTGCTAAAATTTCTTCATTTGTTTTAAAAATATCTGTATTTACCATCAAATATCATCCCCTTGCCCAAGTATAAGATAATTTGCCCTAATATTAACTACCCTTATAATGTACACTTTAGTGATAGGAACATTATACAATTTTATTACCCAATTAAAAACAATTAATTAAGTACTTATTATATTTAAATAAAAAAATAAATTATCCATATTTGGTTTGATTATAACGTGTAGTAAAATATAGACAATTGCATACATAAAAAGCCATCCTTAAATATGGATGGCTAGAAATTATAAATTATATTTTATTTTACAGCTACTAATGCCATTTCTCTTATAACCTTGCATGCTACGGCTGTAGACATACCGCTTTGGTCGTAGTGAGGAGACAGCTCTACTGCATCCATGCCTACGATGTTATTAAGTCTTGAAAACTCTTTAAAAGCTCCTATAAGCTCTAAGAAGCTTATTCCGCCTGGCTCTATAGTTCCAGTGCCAGGAAAGATTGAAGGGTCTAATACGTCCAAATCTATAGTTATATAAACAGGCTTGTCTTTTAATTCATCAATCACTTCTTTTAAGCCATCTAATGAAAATGGATGCATATCCACGTGGTCTTTTGCCCAAGTAAATTCTTCCTTAGTTCCAGAGCGAATTCCAAACTGATGAATTCTTCCATCGCCTAAAAAATCATGGCAACGTCTGAGTACTGTAGCATGAGAAAGCTTTTGGCCCATGTAATCCTCTCTTAAATCAGCATGTGCGTCTAAGTGGATGATATGAAGGTCATTGTACTTTTCATATACGCTTTGTACGCTTCCTAGGGTTACTAAATGCTCTCCGCCTATCATAAAAGGAATCTTACCTGCATTTAATATAGCCTTAGAATGCTCTTTTATCATATCGATGATTCTTTGAGGATTTCCAAAAGGGAAATCTAAATCTCCAGAGTCAAACAGCATATAATCTTCTAAATCTTTGTTTAAGTAGGGGCTGTAAGTTTCTAGTCCAAAGGAGTCGTTTCTCATGATGTTAGGAGCAAAACGAGTACCAGGTCTAAAAGATGTAGTACCGTCAAAAGGAGCCCCAAATAATACTATCTGAGACTCTTCAAATTCATTATCAAAACCTATAAAGGTGAAAATATTCTTATTCATTGTCTAGCATCTCCTGTACATAAGATGGAAGAGCAAAGCATCCTACATGAAGCTGAGGATTGTAGTATTTAGTCTTGATGCCAAGAGCGTTCCATTTATCAAAATCAACATCCTTAATAGGATCTAGCTTTTTAGATGCAAATCCAAATAACCAGTGTCCTGATGGATATGTAGGCATATGGAACTGATATACTTTTGAAATAGGGAAGATGTTTTTAATCTTTTTGTGAGCGCGCTTCATTTCATGAGAAAATTGGTCATAATATGGGCTTTCACTTTGATTTACAAGTATTCCGTTATCTGAAAGTATATTAAAGCAATTTTGATAAAATTCAGTAGTAAATAAACCTTCTCCAGGCCCTATAGGGTCAGTGGAATCAACTAAAATAAGGTCGTATATTTCTTTAGTATCAGCTACAAAGCGAATACCATCTTCAAAATAAAGATTTACTCTAGGGTCATCTAGCTTAGATGCAGTAATAGGAAGATACTCCCTAGAAACATCTACAACTAGCTTATCTATTTCTACCATATCTATTTTTTCTATATGAGAATATCTAGTAAGCTCTCTAACTGTACCACCATCGCCACCACCTATAACAAGAACCTTCTTGATATTAGGATTTGTAGCCATAGCAACATGTGTAATCATATCATGATAGATGAATTCGTCTTTTTCAGTTACCATCATAAGACCATCTAGAGTAAGAAACTTGCCAAATTCTTCACTTTCAAATACATCTACATCTTGAAATTCACTTTTTCCTGTATATAAATGCTGCTTTACTTTAATAGAAAAGCGCACCTCATCTGTTTGTTGCTCTGTGTACCATAACTCCATAATAAACCTCCTAAGATGCTATCTCTGAATCTGTTTGAGGCTTGAAATGAACCTCACCTAAATCTTCTTTAGCAAAAGCTTTGATTTTATCAACTGGTCCTCTAGGTACTTCGCTAGTTTCCCATTTCTCAGCTTTTAAAGAATCACTTAAGTATTCAAAGCCAATCCAAGGATTTACACTATCTCCGCAAGTAAATAGGTCTACAGCGGCATATCCAAATTCAGGCCAAGTATGAATAGTAAGGTGAGACTCCTGAATAATAACAGCACCACTTACGCCCCATGGATTGAACGTATGAAACGCACTTTGCACGATAGTTGCCTTAGAGCGAATAGCTGCTTCGTTCATATGTTTTTCGATTTCTGAATGGTTATTTAACACCTCTTTATCACAGTTATAAAATTCAACAAGAATATGTCTTCCTAGTTGTTCAATTTTCACACGTATCACTCCTTTATTTACAGAATAGTTTTGGTTTAATAGCAAAATTATAGTACGTATATTTTGCAGTATAATTAGTTTCATTTTGGTAAACTTAATATTTATCTATGGGGTGGTTTCGTATAGATAAACCTTAAGTTGAATTAAAATGTGGTTTACTAAAAGTAAACTTTAAGTTTATTAATACTAAAACAAAATACAGCATTTTTGACTGCTTGTCAACACCTAAATCAAAAATAAAACAAAAAATTTACATATTAATTTATCAGAAAATTATAAAAATGAAGATGTTGCAATTCTAGGGAATTTTAAGAAATTGTCTTATAATTTTTAAACTAAATTGTCTAACTTTTATATAGATATTATGAAAACGTTTTATATAAATCCTGCCTATATATTTCGATGTAAAAATAGTGCTAAAAAATCAACATTTTATCAAAAATTGAAGGATAAATCTGAAATTTATTTGAAAAAAATCAAAAAAATAAAACTGCCAAAATTTAATTTTGACAGTTTTGTATAAAATTTATATATGAAATTAATGTCTTTAAACTAACTTTGAATTAACATTTTATAGTAAAGCTTAATCTCAAATAGCTATTGAAGATACGTTGTTATGTTTTAGTACCTTGATAAATTCGCCAGAAGGGTCGTGATTATCAGTAAGTACGCTTTTTTGAGTTTTAAGCACTTCGATATAATCGATTATTTCTTTTGTTATTCTCTCGCCAGGACTTAGTACTGGAATACCTGGAGGGTAAGCCATGATGTATTCTCCTGCTATTTCTCCTACAGAATCAGCTAGAGGAAGAATTTTCTTTTGCATATAAAACGCATCTCTAGGGATGATTACAACCTCAGGATTCTTTAGAGGCTTAACTTGACAGTCAAATTCAGGCTTTTTATATTTTACGCTTATATCCTTTAGTGCAGATACTAAAGCACAAAGGGCTTCTTTTGTATCTCCAAGGCTTATGATAGCAAGCACATTGTTGATATCGCCTAGCTCCATTTGGATATTATATTCGTCTCTTAATATATCATATACCTCGAAGCCTGTAAGTCCTATACCAGTTACATTGATGCTGAGCTTTGTTTCATCAAAAGCATAAACACCATGAGCATCAATTAGTTCTGTAGAAAAAGCATAAAGGCCTTCTATCTCATTTATTTCAGCTCTTGCGCTTCTAGAAAGCTTTAGAGTATCTGTAAGCATCTTTTCTCCTCTTGTAGCTAGGATTTTTCTAGCTCCATCAAGACTAGCCATAAGTAGATAGGATGCACTTGTGCTTGTTGTGAGGTTAAGTATTGTTTTTACTCTGTCCTTGTCTATGATGTCTCCTTTCAAAAGAAGAGCCGAGCTTTGAGTAAGAGAGCCTCCTGTTTTATGAAGACTTACTGCTGACATATCTGCTCCAGCTTCCATAGCGGACATAGGTAGTTCATCATGAAAATGAAGATGTGCTCCATGAGCTTCATCTACAAGTACTGCCATGTCATGTTTATGACATAGCTCAGTTATTTCTTTTAGCGCCGAAGCGGCTCCGTAGTAGGTAGGATTTATAAGAAAGACAGCTTTTGCATCAGGATGAAGAGCTATAGCTTCCTTTATTTTTTCAACAGTTACTCCCATTGCTATACCAAGACGAGTATTCATCTCAGGCTGAACATATACAGGGGTAATGCCTCCTAATATAAGAGCGTTTATTGCAGATTTGTGAGCATTTCTAGGTAAGATTACCTTATCTCCTGCTTGGCAGGCACTCATAATCATAGCTTGTACGCCAGAAGAAGTACCGTTTGTAAGGAAAAAAGCATGGTCAGCGTCGTAGGCATCTGCCATAAGCTGCTGAGCTTCTTTTATTACACCTACTGGATTACCTATGTTATCTAGGCATTTCATAGAGTTGACATCTATCCTCATGACTTTTTCACCGAAGAAGTCCACCAACTCCTTGGTTCCTCGCCCGTGCTTGTGGCCGGGCACGTCAAAAGGCACAACGTCTCTTTGATCATACTGCATCATCGCTTCGATAAGTGGCAGTATTTCATGGTTTTGTTTCATAGTATCACTCCTTTATTTTGAAATAAAAAAAGTAATACTGCAAAAATGTACTATGGTTTCAATTCTATCAAAAAAATTTGAAATGTAAAGTAAAATATTATTTATTTATGTAAAACATTTTATTGATTTATAATTTTCGAAATTTACAGTAAAATACTCATTAAAGACATAAAGGAGGAAACTACATGGAAAATACAGCTTATCCAAATCTACAGATCGATTTACAAAAGCTATATAATAATGCAAAAAATCTAGTGAGCTTTGCAAATGCTAATGGTATAAATATCACTGGAGTAGTAAAGGGAAGTGATTCCTCTAAAGAGGTAGCCAAAGAGTTTATAAAAGCAGGATGTATGGGAATAGCTGATTCAAGAATAGAAAAGCTAGCAAAATTAAAAGAAGAGGGTATAAAGGAAGATATGATGCTCCTTAGAGTACCTATGCTTTGCGAAGTAGAGCAGGTAGTAAGATACTCGGAAATAAGCCTAAACTCAGAAATAGTAGTTTTAGAAGCACTTAATATAGAAGCAAACAATCAAAATAAAATTCACAAAGTAATTTTAATGGCTGATTTAGGAGATTTAAGAGAGGGTTATTTTGATGAAGAAGAGCTAATAAAAACAGCTCTGCATATAGAAACAAAGCTAGATAGCCTTCATTTATATGGAGTAGGAACTAATCTTGGTTGTTTTGGAGCGATTTGCCCTGATGAATCGAATCTAGGAAAATTAGCTCAGATAAGTGAAAAGATTTCTGTACTAATAAGAAGAAAGCTAGAAATAGTATCAGGAGGAGCTACAACTTCATTGCCACTACTATTTGATTCTAAGATGCCAAAAGGGATAAATCATCTTAGAGTAGGAGAGGCTATGCTTTTAGCTAGAGATTTAATAGATTTATGGGGTTATTCTATGGAAGACTATCACACAGATACTTTTGTCCTTGAGGCACAGGTGATAGAGGTAAAGGAGAAGCCATCACATCCTATAGGCAGGATATTTGTAGATGCTTTTGGAAATACACCAGAGTATGAAGATAAGGGAATGAGAAAAAGAGCTCTTATAGCTCTAGGAAAAAAAGATATAGGACATCACGACAGCCTGATTCCTAAATTAAAAGGAATAACAGTAGAAGGAAGCAGTAGTGACCACGTAATTTTAGATGTAACTGATGCAGCGGAGGAAATTAAGGTAGGAGATATAATAGAGTTTGAACTTTATTATCAGGCTATGCTTTATCTTACAGCTTCGACTTCGGTTAAAAAAATATATAGAGGATAAATAAAAGAAGACGCTTTACTCAGCGTCTTCTTTACTTATATTTTAAATTCGTTTTTAAATCTAAATACTTTAATTTTTTTATAGGTTACTTACTTTACTTTTAAATAAAGCTTTAATCCATAAATCTAATTCAATATATCAATAATCAAATAAACTAAATCTTTAATTTATAGATAAACACCTTTTTCAAGGGTGGTTAGAAATTAATAATTTAATCTAAAGACTAGGTTTAAATCTGAATCTCACTTATCGTTTTTGGTGGAATCATACGCCCTTCACTCCTTCTACTAAATAAGTAAATAAGCATTGCCACTAAATCTTTTCATATAGTATGAGTTATTTTGGTGGAATCAGCTCCTTTTATATTGAACTTATAGTATATATACCACGAGTAAATTTTATTAAACAAAATATTTAGATTTTTTTAAATTTAAAGAAAAATATAATTTATGCCTTGAAAAGCATTTTAAAAACCTCAAGTATAATATATACTCTAATTGAGAATACATTATGTTATATTTGGGTAAACAATAACCTATAAGATTAACAATAGTATATTTATATAAAATGGGGGCAATTATGGAGACACAATCGACGAAAAAGAAAATAACCTTTAAAAAAATAACTATTACAATAATTTTTATGGTGATTATTGCAGTTCTTTTATCATTTGGAAAGCTACTTGATTTTTGGACAGATTTCTTGTGGTTCAAAGAAGTAGGCTATACCTCTACTTATATTAAACAGGTATTTGCAAAGCTTTATATAGGAATACCTTTTTTTGTTGCGTTTACAGTATTTATTTATATATATCTTCAGCGCATAAAGAGCAATTACTATAAATATATGAATATACTTACGACAAAAGATGAAGAAAAGACTTTAAATCAAACTATGGGAGTAGTAGCTGTTCTGACTGCACTATTTTTTTCGTTTGGAATTGCAGGCTCTTTTTGGATGCAGATACTAAAATTCATTAATTCCACTTCCTTTAATATAAAGGATCCTATTTTTGTTAAGGATATTGGTTTTTATGTATTTACTCTTCCTCTAGTCACTGAAATTTTCACTTTTTTACTTGGATTTATTATATTTTTAATGCTTATAACTATAGTTATTTATATAGTGCTTATTTCCATAAGACAGCCTATGGACAAGGAAGAATTGGGTAGTAAAATTAGAAGACTAAGGACAGAAAATAGCTTTGTAAGCCTCCAAAAAAGAGTAATGGAGTTAGCTCTAGATCAAATAATGCTAATCGGAGTAGTATTTTTTGCAATAATAGCTCTTAGAAGCTATTTAGCTTCATTTGCACTTTTATATTCAGAAACTGGAGCTATATATGGAGCTGGATTTACAGATATCAATGTAACTCTAGGCGTATATAGAATTCAAATGGTAGTAAGCATTGTATCAGCAATAGCTCTTATACTAGCTAGATATAAAAGAAATAAGAAATTAGCTGCATTTGGCCCTATAGCCCTTGTTGCTGTCTACCTGCTAGGAATAGGAGCTGAGATGGCTGTCCAAGCAGTAATAGTATCACCTAATGAATTGGCAAGAGAGAGAAAATATATAACAAACAGCTTAGAATACACTAAGATGGCCTATGGGCTTGATGACATAGATGTAGAAGAATTTTCGGTAGATCAAGATTTAACTTATGATGACCTGCTTGATAATCAAGATACTATAAGTAATATAAGCTTAAACGATTATAGACCTACAAATGAAGCATACAACCAGCTACAAGGTCTTAGAAATTACTATAAATTTCACGATGTGGACATAGATAGGTATATAATCGATGGAAAGCTTACTCAGATGTTTCTATCTGTTAGGGAGCTAGATAAAGAGGCTCTTGACGACAATGCTAAAACCTGGGTAAACCAGCATCTTAAATATACTCATGGCTATGGCCTTACTATGTCTCCAGTAAACAAAGTAACTTCATCTGGACAGCCTAGCATGGTAGTAAGAAATGTTCCACCAGTTTCAGATTATAAAGAGTTAGAGGTTACTGTACCACAAATTTATTTCGGAGAGCTTACAAATGATTATGTAGTAGTAAATACAGATGAGCAAGAATTTGACTATCCAATGGGAGAAGAGCTTCAAACAACTAAATATCAAGGAACAGCTGGTATTAAACTCAACTTCTTGAATAAGGTGCTATATTCAATCAGAGAAGGAAGCTTTAAGCTTTTAGTTTCAGGTGGAGTAAATTCTGATAGCAAGATTATAATAAATAGAAATATTATGGATAGAGTAAATAAAATAGCTCCATTTTTGAGTTATGATGAGGATCCATATGCAGTAGTTGTAAATGGAAAGATTTATTACATTATAGATGGATATACGACTACAAAATATTTTCCTTATGCAGAGCCTTTTAATGAAAATGCAAATTATATAAGAAATTCCTTCAAGGTTATAGTAGATGCTTATAATGGAGATGTAAACTACTATATAGTAGATGAAAAAGATCCTTTAGTAGAGACCTATTCGAAGATTTTTCCTAAGCTATTTAAGCCTATGTCAGATATGCCAAAAGAATTCATATCACATTTGAGATATCCTCAGACTATGTTTGATATTCAAGCAAAAATGTATGGAACCTACCATACAAATCAGCCTGATATATTCTATAATCGTGAAGACAAATGGGAAATCGCTAAACAGAACTATCAAGGAAAGACTCAAGTAATGGAATCGCTTTACTTTACTTTTGAGCTTCCAGGTGAAGGCAAGCCTGAATTTGTTCTGAGCATACCATATACACCTACAGGAAAACAAAATATGACAGCATTTTTAGTAGCTAGAAATGATGGAGATAATTATGGCAAGCTGAAGCTCTATGAGTTTCCAAAATCCAAGACTATAATTGGACCAGAGCAGGTGGAAGCTAGAATAAGCAACAATGATGTTATATCTAGAGATCTTGCCCTATGGGATAGCAGGGGATCTCAAGTTCTAAGAGGCAATATACTAACAATACCTATAAACAGCTCTATTTTGTATATTGAGCCACTTTACATCAGAGCTGATTCTGAAAAAGCTATACCTGAGGTTAGAAGGATAATAGCATCTTACAATGATAAAGTAGTGATGGAAGATACACTCGAAAAAGCACTTACAAGCTTGTTTGGAGGCCCGTCAGATCCAAACGAGCAAATAGAGTCATCTGTAAGTGATGAACCTACTGATATAGAGCAGATGCCATCAGATAGCCCTCTACCAGAGGATGAGGCTGGACTTATAAAGCAGGCAAATGAACTATATGAGCAAGCTCAAGAGGCTTTGAAAGCAGGAAGCTTAAGTGAGTACGAAAAGAAAATCAACGAGCTTGGAAATATTCTTAAGCGTTTGGAGCAGTAAAAGGAGTGACACTAGATGATTAATTATTTCAATCTGGCAGCTGTAACAGAGAAAGTCACAGAGGCTGTCACAGATGAAGTACAAACAGCAGTAGAAGAAAGCTTTAATTTAATGAAAACCCTAAAGGAGCTATTCTTGGCTTATGGGATGGACATAATAATAGGGATAATGATATTTTTAGTTGGACTTTATATTGCTAGGTACGTAAGGAATTTGTCTAAGCGTATCATGAGAAAATCAAATGTAGATCCATCTGCTATAGGATTTATATCGCAGATACTTTATTTTCTACTTCTGATAATAGTTGCTATAGCGGCTCTTGGAAGGATAGGAGTTCCTACGAATTCATTTGTAGCGGCAATAGGAGCACTAGGACTTGCTATTGGATTAGCTCTTCAAAATAATCTTTCTAACTTTGCATCAGGGATATTAATCCTTATATTTAAACCCTTTAAAGTAGGAGATTTTATTGAGGCAGCTGGAGTGTCTGGAAGCGTAAATGAAATCCAAATTATGAATACCATTTTATACTCGGTAGACAACAGAAAAATAATAATTCCTAACTCAAAGCTAACATCTGAAAATGTAGTTAACTTTTCTTCTGCTATAGATAGGAAAATTCAGCTTATGATAGAGGTTGATTACAATTCAGACTATAAAAAAGCTATTGAGCTAATAAAAGCTATATTCAAAGAGGATCCAGATATTTACGATGAACCAGAACCTACAGTAGCGCTTCGAGAATTTGGAGAGAGCGGGATAAAGATATTCGCACTGCCTAGTGTAAAAAACGAGAACTACTGGAATGCATACTATAGAATAATGCAAAGGATAAAGGACGATTTTGATGCTAATGGTATTCAAATTCCATATCCTCACAGAATGCTTTACATGAAGCATTTAGATTCAGATAAAAATTAAAATATCTCAAGTGAGCTCACCTTAATGAAATCAAAGATTTATGGTAGGTGTCTAGTAGCTTGATATATTGAAAGTAAATTAGCAGATTGGATTTTTATTAAAAGTTCAATCTGTTTTTTTATGATTGTGATATAAAAATATAAATTGTAATAAATGCAATTTAATTTTAAATATTGGATTATCTTGAAAATAAATTTAGAATAATAATAAAAAAATAATGAATTTTGGAATTTATATTAGAAAATATACAGATTTTATACTATAATCATAAATATAGCTGTTTTTTAGCTATATTAGTGGGTAAATGTGAATTAGAGGTCGTCTGACCAAAATAACTTTATCAGGAGGTAATATCATGGCAGAAAAATCATTAAAAGGTACAAGAACTCTTGGAAATCTTATCAAAGCATTTGCTGGAGAGTCTCAAGCTAGAGGCAGATACAATATGTTTGCAGAAGTAGCTGAAAGAGAAGGCTTCATGAGAATCGCAGAGGTTTTTAACGAGACAGCTGACAACGAGCGTATTCATGCAAAGATATTTTATGATCATGCAGTAGCAGGCTTAGAGGGAGAAGAGTTTCCAGTAGCACTTCACGTAGATGCGGATTATCCTGTAGTTATGGGAAATACATACACTAACCTAGTAGCAGCAGCTATGGGTGAAAACGAAGAGTGGACTGAGCTTTATCCAGAGTTTGCAAGAATAGCTGATGAAGAAGGTTTCCCAAAGGTAGCAGCTTCATTTAGAATGATAGTAGATATCGAAAAAGACCACGAAGAAAGATATCGTACACTTGCAGAGCATGTAAAAGCTGAAAATGTATTCAAAAGAGAAGACAAAGAGCTTTGGAAATGTATGTGCTGTGGATATATATTCGATGGTTCAGCAGCTCCAGCTATGTGTCCTGTCTGTAAACAGCCTAAGGCATTCTTTAAACTTCACTGCGAAAGATTCTAAATATAAATTTAATTTTATTTTTGCAATTGAAATAGCTTGATATAAGTGATATAATTTTTAGCAATACAAAATCATATGTATAGGCTATGATGAAAAGTAGTAAAAAGTCCAAGTTCTACAGAGAGTGAGTGGTAGGTGAAAACTCACGTACTAAGCTTTTGAATCCGTTTCTGAGCTTTATCTTTGAAGGCGCTAGCTCTAGAAGATAACGTCTACCTACGTTACAGGTTCAAGTGGTCTTTGTAGACAATTTGGGTGGCACCGCGGAAGTATAAGCTTTCGTCCCTTTTTAGGGACGGGAGCTTTTTTGATTTCACAAAATTTGATAATAACATCCGTATTATTATTTTGTAATATGGGTAGTTAGTAAATACTGAGTTATTATCTAAATGAAATATTAATTTTAGTGAGGGGGATTTACATGTTAGATATTAAAAGAATCAAAAGAGATTTAGAAGAAATCAAACCTTTAATGGCAAAAAGAGGAGAAAAAGATTTTAGCTTCGAAGAGGTAATAGAGCTTGATGACAAGCGTATAGAGCTACTTCAAGAGGTTGAAGCCCTAAAAAATGAGCAAAATGTAGACTCTAAGCTTATTCCTCAGTATAAAAAAGAAGGAAAAAATACAGATGAGCTTATGGCTAGATTAAAAGAGCTATCAGAGCAAATCAAAAATCTAGACGATAAAGTAAAAGAAGTAGAAGAGGATTTGTTCCAAAAGCTTCTTAGAATACCAAACGTGCCACATCCAGATGTACCAACTGGAGATACTGACGAAGATAACTTAGAAGTAAGAAAATGGGGAGAGCCAACTGCATTTGATTTTGACGCAAAAGCACACTGGGATATAGGAACAGAGCTTAATATTCTAGATTTTGAAGCAGCTGGAAAAATCACTGGCTCTAGATTTACATTGTACAAAGATTTAGGAGCTAGATTAGAGCGTTCATTAATCAACTTTTTCCTAAATACACATACAGCTGAGCATGGCTACACAGAGGTACTTCCTCCTTTTATTGCTAACCGTACTAGCTTTATAGGAACGGGTCAGCTTCCTAAATTTGAAGAAGATATGTTTAAGCTAGAGGGCTTTGAATATTTCCTAGTGCCTACAGCAGAGGTTCCGGTTACTAATATTCACCAAAACGAAATCATGAATGGCGATGATTTAACTACAAAATACTGCGCATATACACCTTGCTTTAGAGCAGAGGCTGGATCTGCTGGAAGAGATACTAGAGGACTTATCCGTCAGCATCAGTTTAACAAAGTAGAGCTAGTTAAATTTACAAAGCCAGAGGATTCTTACAAAGAGCTAGAAACCCTTACTGCAGATGCAGAAAAAGTGCTTCAGCTACTAGGACTTCCATATAGAGTAGTTCGTATATGCTCAGGTGATTTAGGCTTTACTGCAGCATACAAATATGACCTAGAGGTATGGATGCCTAGCTACAACAGATATGTAGAGATTTCTTCTTGTTCTAACTTTGAAGATTTCCAAGCTAGAAGAGCAAACATTAGATTCAAAAGAGACAAGGCATCTAAGCCAGAGTTTGTTCATACTCTTAATGGCTCTGGAGTAGCTATAGGACGTGCTCTTGCCGCTATACTTGAAAACTATCAGCAAGCTGATGGAACTGTAGTAGTGCCAGAGGTACTTCGCCCATACATGGGAACAGATAAAATAATAAAAAAATAATATAACTTTATGTAATTTGTATTTTTAGGGTCTTCATTTGCAAGGAGGAACGCTATGAGCTTAAATGGCATCATGATGCAGTATTTTGAATGGTATTTAGAAGATGATGGCAAGCTATGGAATAAACTTAAAGACGATGCAAATCATCTTAAGGAACTAGGCATAACAGCTATTTGGATACCTCCTTGCATGAAGGCTACAGCTACAAATGATACGGGATACGGAATATATGACCTTTACGACCTTGGAGAGTTTGATCAAAAAGGCAGTATCAGAACGAAATATGGAACTAAAGAAGAGCTTTTAGAGGCCATAAATGTGCTACACGATAACAATATAAAAGTGTATGCAGATATAGTGTTAAATCACAAAGCTTCAGCTGATGAGACTCAGAGGTTCATGGCTGTAGAAGTCGACCCTATGGATAGAAATAAAGAAGTATCCGAGCCTTATGAAATTCAAGGCTGGACGAAGTTTAACTTTGAAGGCAGAAACAATAAATATTCTGATTTCAAATGGTCATGGGAGCATTTTAATGGAACTGATTATAATCAAGAAACAGAGAAATCTGCAATATATCTTATACTAGGTGAAAATAAAGACTGGGCACAGGATGTAGCTGAGGAATTTGGTAACTATGATTATTTGATGTTTACAAACATAGACTACAAGCATCCAGACGTATACAACCATACTCTAGATTGGATTAACTGGTTTATAAAAGAAACTAAAGTCGATGGCATAAGACTAGATGCAATAAAGCATATAAATGACTGGTTTATAAAAGACTTGGTTTTAAAAACTAGAGCAGATTTTGGTGAAGAATTCTATGCTGTTGGAGAATATTGGTCAGTTGAAATGCCAACTATAGAAAGCTATTTGAGCGAAGTGGATTACCAGCTAGATGTCTTTGATGTACCACTTCATTTTAAATTTCATGCAGCATCTTATGATGCGAGCAACTTTGATATGGGACAGCTTTTTAATGACACTATAGTGAGCAAATATCCACTAAATGCTGTGACTTTTGTAGAAAACCATGATTCGCAGCCTAATCAATCTCTAGAATCCTATGTAAAACAATGGTTTAAACCACTTGCCTATGCAGCTATACTGCTTAGAAAAGATGGATATCCGTGCATATTTTATGGAGATTATTATGGAACCCTTGGAGATAATCAAATTAAGCCTATGGCAGATATACTAGATAAGCTCATGGGACTAAGACAAAATCATGCATATGGAAGGCAAGATGATTATCTAGATCACAAGCACGTTATAGGATGGGTGAGACTAGGAGATAAAGAGCACCCTAAAGGATGCGCAGTTATCATGACCAGTACAGAAGCTGGGGAAAAAACCATGAATGTAGGAGAAATGCATAAAGGGGAAATTTGGATTGATGCCCTAGGTCATACAGATGCTGAGGTAGAAATCGACGAAAAAGGTAACGGAATTTTTTTAGTAAATGACGGCTCGGTAAGTGTTTATATCTGTAGAGATTAAAAGCAGTGAAGCTTATATATAAATTACTATGCAATAAAAAACTCTACTAAATTAGAGCTATACAGATTCCTAAATACTACTTTATAGATTTTGGGTTAAAAATAGGCTAGTCTTAAATCGACATGCCTATTTTTTTGGGGTTTTTATAAGCTCTTTAGAAGGATTTTCTGATTTTTCAACCTCAAGTTTGTGGTCTAAAAGCTTTTCACCATGCTCTGACAAAAGCATAGGCTTCCATTTGAGCATACACCTATCTGGATAAAGCATCTCTAGCTTATTATATCCCCTTATTTCCTTCATTTTTTCTCCTCCTTATTTAAGCTGCTAGCTCCTTTATGACCACCTACATAACCAGAGCGGTGCAAAAATGTACTGCCATGAGAAAGATTATAAGCTCTAAATACTGAAGTCTTTCCATATTTTTCTCTTATCTCATCTATAATATTATCTATTTTATTTGTTTTTTCTGACTGTATAGAGCCAAATAAATCCAACTGATAAGCTTCAGCAGGTTTTACCTCTTCACAAGAAACGTTGATTTGTCTTACTAGCTCTCCACGCCAGTTCTCTTCGAATATAGCATCGAAATAAAGTGCTATCTCTGAGGTGTGATTAGTAGCTCTAGGAAGTTTTTTGGTTTTTTTAAATCCAAAGCTAGTCTCATGCTTGGAGAAGCTGATATAAAGACTCACAGCCTCGCAAGTCATATCGTATTTTCTAAGCCTAATGCACACTTGCTCTACCATCTCTCTAAGGACGGCCATAATCTCTGCTTTAGAATCATAATCTCTCATTAGCATCTGCCCCTTGCTGTAGCTGTGGTGCTTGGATTCTACTTTTTCTGATATTCTGCTGTAATCCACACCCCAGCTGTGATAGTAAAGCTGAAGGCCCATGATTCCAAGATAACTCTTTAAAAAAAGTGGATTACTATGAGCTAGTTCATACACAGATTTTATTCCTAAATCATTTAGTTTCTTTTCATAGCCGTAAGAAATTCCCCACATATCAGTTAGCTTTGGAATCCTCCATACAGTGCGAGGCACATCCTCATAAGACCAGTAAGCAATTTGAGATTTATTATTCTTGGCTTCATTATCAAGAGCAAGCTTGGCAAGCAGAGGATTGTCTCCTATTCCAACAGACACTACTAATTTAAGCTCATCCCATATAGTTTTTTGGATTTTTCTTGCAATTTCTAGAGGCTCTCCAAATAATTTCCTAGTTGCAGAAATATCCAAAAAAGCTTCATCAATGCTGTATACTAGTAAATCCTCATCAGCTACAAACCTTCTGAAAATATCGCAGATTCTGCGATTTATTTCAAGATAAAGACTCATAGAAGGCTCTACTATCATTAGCTTTGGATCTTCTGGGATTTGAAACTTTCTGGAGCCAGTTTTAATGCCAAATTCCTTCTTTACTTTAGGAGAAGAAGCAAGAACTACTGCGCCAGGTCTTTCGAAATCAGAAATAACTATAATATAAGCATCTAAAGGATGAATCTTTCGCCGTACTGCTTCTACAGATGCAAAAAAAGACTTAACATCAATGCATAGCACATCTCTTCTAGGTAGCTTTGAATAATCTATACCTTCGCCCATATAAATCACTCCCTCATATTCATTTTAAAACAAGAACATACGTTCTGTAAAGCGTCAATAAATATAGATAAATATTTAACAATAAATTCTAAGTTTATTTAATAGTAGTGAGTTATGTTTTAAAACTCTATTTAAATTATGTATTTCATTAATTCTAGACAATTTGCAATAAATGCAATATTCCGCTAATTTTAAACATACAAAAAATAAAGAATAAATTCATTAGATTAAATATTTCGAGTATAACGATTTGAGTAAAATTTTGCATTATATTGTTGCAAAAATAACATACTAGTTTTATAATTAATCCGTATAAAAAATATTATATGCCACACTAATGTTTTTTATATTACAAATATTTAAAATTTAAAAAATTCTAAACATTACGAAAGGAATGAAGAAATTGAGTACAGATAACTCTAAAAAGTTAACACTGGTATCATTAATACTTATGATTTTTACTTCAGTGTTCGGATTTGCGAACATGCCTAGATCGTTTTTCCTTATGGGATACGGTGCTATTCCTTGGTACATAATCTCTGCAATCACATTCTTTATACCATTTGCTTTTATGATGGCGGAATACGGAGCAGCTTTCAAAAATGAAAAAGGTGGCATTTATTCATGGATGGAAAAATCTGTAGGACCTAAATACGCTTTCGTAGGAACATTTATGTGGTATGCTTCATACATAATTTGGATGGTAAACGTAGGCTCTGGAATATGGGTAGTATTCTCAAATGCTATCTTCGGAACTGATACTACATCTACATGGTCATTATTTGGACTTTCATCAACACAAACCTTAGGAATTCTTGGAATCCTATGGGTATTTATGGTTACTTTTGTATCTACAAAAGGACTTGATAAAATCAAAAAGATTACATCAGTAGGTGGAATCGCAGTAACATTCTTAAACGTAGTACTTATTATAGGAGCAATAGCTGTATTTATAGGAAATGGTGGACAATTAGCTCAGCCTATAACTGGAGTAGAGTCATTTATTTCATCTCCTAATGCAGCTTACCAATCACCTATAGCAATACTTGCTTTTCTAGTATTTGCAATCTTTGCTTTTGGAGGAACTGAAGTAGTTGGAGGGCTGGTTGACCAGACTGAAAATGCAGAGGTTACTTTCCCTAAAGGCTTAACAATAGCAGCAATAGTAATTTCTATAGGATATGCACTTGGAATCCTGCTTTGCGGAGTATTCGTAAACTGGACAAACGTACTATCTTCTGAAAACGTACATATGGGTAATGCCGCTTATGTAATAATGAACAACTTAGGATATCAATTAGGACAAGCATTTGGTGCTACTGAAGCAGTATCTGTTTCTATGGGTAACTGGATGGCTAGATACGTAGGAGCATCTATGGTATTAGCACTTATGGGTGCATATTTCACACTTACATACGCTCCACTAAAGCAGCTAATCGAAGGAACGCCAAAGGAATTATGGCCAGGAAGAATGTCCGAAGTAGAAGACGGAATGCCAAAAGCAGCTATGTGGTTACAATGCACAGCAGTATCTGTAATGTTATTTTTAGTATCATTTGGTGGAGATGCAATGTCTGCATTCTTTACAAAGCTAGTACTAATGACAAACGTTGCGATGACTCTTCCATATATGTTCATAGCTGGAGCTTTCATCAGCTTCAAAGCTAAAAAAGAAATCGAAAAGCCATTTGTTATATACAAAACTCAATCAAGTGCAAAGTTAGCTAGTATAATAGTTGTATTTACAGTTGGATTTGCAAACTTCTTTACAATAATAGACCCAGCTCTAAAAGGAGACCTAAGCTCTACTATTTGGAGTATAGCTGGACCAGCATTCTTTACAGTAGTAGCATTAGTAATGTACTCTAGCTATGAAAAGAAAATGGGCAAAGAATCAAACAAAAAAGTAGCATAGTAATTAAGAGTAAAAGATTTACTAGTAATATAAAAGCTATATTACTTAAAACCCAATAAATTAACTAACTCACAATAAAAAGCCTGATAAAACATTAAATTTGTTTTATCAGGCTTTTTTTAGCTTAATAACTATGATACTTTAGAGAACAAAACGATATAATTATGTCCATAATGAATAGCGCATTTAGGACAGGTGGTATAAAATGCCATCATGTCATGTGAACTATAGCCCCTACTCTTTAATAATTCTTCAAATTCATTCATCCATTTTGGTAGCTCTTTAAAAGCTCCATCATAAACCTTTGCGTAATAGTTTCCCTTAAGAGATAAGCTCTCATAGCCAGGAACATCTGAAGCTACTAAAAAATAATGGTCGGATTTCCAACTTGAAATGTCCTTTGAAAGTATGAGATATTGCTCGGTTGTTTCTGCTTTTGCGCCTTGAATAGCTCCAAAGGTTTTTGTCATAACACTACCCATAGTTATAGGCATATGCATAAAGCTTTTTGTCGATGCTTTGATGAATTTAAGCTCGTCAAAATTAAAAATTTTCTCGTCCCAGTTTTCTGGATGAAACTTAGGACAGCATCCGGTCTCGTTATCAGAGTAATCGATAATAGGTAATGAGTTATTAATTTCCACAAAATCGCCCCCTAAAAAAATAAAAACTTGCTATTATTAATTATACCCAGATTCTGGATTGTAATAATTCAATGAAGAAAATATGTTAGAATCAAAGAATAATAAGTATGAATTATGAGGTGAATATGATAAATATTATAAAAATACATGGAATCTCAGACTGCTATCCAGAATTAATTGAAGGAACTTCACAGTGGTATTATTGCCAAGAAAGCAAAAAAACATTTTGCGACTTGTATGAAGCTGAAGAAATAGTAAAATTAGGACATAACTTTGAAGGTATGAATTGTCATTTGATACATTATCCAGAAGGCACTGTGCATAGTCCATTTGAAATGAAATCCAATGTATATATAGAAAAACCAATATGGAATAATGGGAAGTTTAATTTTTTAGTAGTTAACTTTAATTTAAAAGTAATACAAATATATAGCTATGAACCAGAATACATAAGGCTTAGTGTCATGCAAGAATTACCTCTATCAATAACTCCTGATTGCTACAACCTTATGCTTAAAGGTTATCCTTTAATGCTGTGCAGAGATGCTAACGATGGAATTTATGAAATAATATGGCCAGAAAGTAAAAAAATAGTAATAGGAAAAACTGAATCGTTGATAGTTCGTGATGGAAATGATTTATATTTTTCTCGGTGGTATGAGGATCCAGAGTATCATGAGAGTGTGATAGTAAGAGATGTAAATACAGGCGCGATTAATGAGGAATTTGATGGATATTTGCGAGTATTACCAAATGGAATATATTGGAGGATATAATAAATAGAAATTATAGGGGGATAAAATATATGAAACTCGGAGAAATCAGAAATCAAAGCGGTTTTCTTTCTAACAATACCGTGATGAAATATAATAAAAAAGATTCTATAAAAGAAGGCTTGCAGAATCAAATTATAAATATTCAAAAGCAGATATATTCAGTATCTGAAAATAAATCTTTATCGATAGAACAGAAAAAACAAATGCAAAAAGATTTGAAAGAGCAATTGAATGAGCTTAACAAACAAATCATACAAAGAGATTTAGAAATTAGAAAAGAGCAAGAAGAAAAACGTGAAGAAAATATTAAAGAGCAGCTTAAAGATAAAAATTACATTGATGATGAGCAACAAGAAATGACAAATTTGTTTAGTATAACAAGCTCTCTTAATCAAGTGAAATTTCAAACCTCTGCAAGTGTAAAAATTAAGGGAAATGCTCGTGTATTAGAAAGTGAAATCAAAGCAGATGAAGGTAGAGGGCTAGATGTTTCAGAAAAAAGAAAGAAGCTTTCTGAAATGAAAGATAAAATAAGAGGGATTAATAAAAAAATTATAAAAACAATGAATGAAGTTAATAAAGAAATTAAAAAATCTTCGAAGAAAGAACCTTTAAAAAATGTAGAACAGAGTTCTAATGAAAATGAAGAAAAAAGAGGGAATAATGAAATACAGTATGAATCTAGAGACAACTAAAATAGATTATAATGTAGTCTATTCAAAAAGAAAAACCTTAGAAATCAGTATTAAGGCACCAGGTATCATAACAGTAAGAGCGCCTATTTATATATCGGAAGAACAAATAGAAAAAAGTGTGAGAAATAAAAGCAAGTGGATAATAGAAAAACTAGCAATTCTTAGCAAACTAGACATAACTCCTATAAAAAAAGAATATGTAGAGGGAGAGACATTTATGTATAGGGGAGAAAATTATCTGCTTAGAGTAGTGATAGATGAAAAACTAAAAAAGCCTGAAGTAAAGCTATATGAAGATAAATTAATCATAACTATGCATAGGCATGATGAGGAAACAATAAAAGATGCCATTTGGTCATGGTATAAAAACGAAGCGAAGATGACCATAGCTGATAGAGTGGAATACTATAGCAGATACTTCAATCTAAAACCAAATAATATCAAAATAAAAGCTCAAAAAACTAGGTGGGGAAGCTGTACCTATAAAAATGATTTGGCTTTTAACTACAAACTAATAATGGCACCACCTCATGTCCTTGATTATGTGGTTATTCATGAGATGTGCCATATGGAACATAAAGACCACTCTAAAAACTTTTGGAACAGAGTGTCTTCAATTATGCCAGATTATAAAGATAAAAGAAAGTGGTTAAAAGAACATGGTATGAAGCTCTGTTGTTAATTTAACTCTAAAACTTAGTTTTATAGCTATTACAACTGGATTAATATTGAGGAAGCCTTAAAGATTAGAAGATTTTTTATTTATTGGGAGAGGTTTGAGATATGAAAACATTTGAGGATAAGTCACGTGAAAGTTATAATCAAAAAGCGGATAACTATGATGAAACTCCTGAAGGTATATTCACATTGAAATTCAAAAAACTTTTATTAGAAGAGATGATCGTAGATACAAATAGCAAAATTTTAGATGTTGCTTGTGGAAATGCTACATTTCTTAAAATGTTATCAAACAATCACAGTATGAAAGGTTATGGTATAGATATTTCAGAAAAGATGATTGAAAATGCTAAGAAAAGCTGTCCGGATATGATATTTGAAGTAAGTAGTTGCGAACATACCTCTTTTGATAATGAAATGTTTGATATAGTAACAGTTTGTGCCGCCTACCATCACTTTCCTGACCCAAAATCGTTTGCTAAAGAAATGAGGCGAATATTAAAACCAAAAGGTGTAGTCTATATAGCTGATATATACTATCCATTAATTATCCGTGCAATTTTAAATCCATTTGTACCACTATCAAAAGCAGGAGATGTCAAATTTTATTCTCCAAAAGAAATTAAGCGAAATTTTGAAGAATGTGGTTTTGAAATTTTCAAATTCAAAATAGATGGGCATATTCAAATTAATGCGTTTCGGAGAGCGTAAATATAAGAGATGTCTTAGATGTTAGATTATTTTCAACATAGGAACGAGGAAGTCAGACTTTTCAAATCCAAGTCTAGAATAAAATTTTTGATGTTTTTCTTCATTTGTTGTAGATAAACTTATCTTTTCTGCACCCTGCTTCTTTACTAAAGATTCTAGCTCTTGTAATAATTTTGTTCCTAATCCTTTATTTTGATATTCTTTGAATACTAGTATCTCTTCTAAATAGTAAATAAGAAGGTCGTCATATTGTTTGAAACACCCAATAGCAAATCCAAGTAATTCAGACTTGTCATACAGTCCAACACCGTAAAAAGATGGAGTTAAAAAATTTTGCTCAAGTCTTATTTTAGCTATATTATATGTCCATCTTCCTCCTTCATCATTGTAGTAAATTATATACTTATTTATTAATGTATCTAAATCTTGTAATTTTAATTCATTAATTTCATATTCCATAAAAATCTCCTTGTCTAAAACCTTTACTTCGCACTTTCATGCCTATTGTAACTTGATAATTGTGTAAAATTATTAATAATCTGTATAGCTTCATTATAATTAAATATTCAAGAAATATCAATTTGGCTTGAGAGTTTTAATGGTTAATATAATAATATTAATAGGATTGAGATTTTGTAATATAATATTAGTGTAAGGATATTGATAAAGATCAGATTTAAATAAAAAATAAATCTATAGGATGTTGAATAAATATGGAAAAGTTAAAGCAAATAATTGATGGTGGAGAGAGTATAACAGTTGAATTCAAGCAGAGTAAAGGAAAATTGAATAAAGATGTTTTTGAAACAGTTTGTGCATTCCTAAATCGCAATGGAGGCCATTTGTTCTTAGGAGTCAGAGATGATGGAGAAATTATAGGAATAAAAGATGAAGAAATAGAAAAAATAAAAAAAGAATTTGTTACATCTCTAAATAACTCAAATAAGATTAGTCCTACAGCTTATATATCAATAACAGGAGTTGAAATAAAAGGGAAAAATGTTCTTTATGCCTATATTCCAGAGAGTTCACAAGTTCATAAATGTAGTGGAAAAATTTATGATCGTAACGAAGATGGAGATTTTAACATATCAGAAAATACAACACTATTATCAAATATGTATATAAGAAAACAGTCTACTTATATTGAAAATAAAATTTTTCCATATGCAAAGCTAGAAGATTTAAGAACGGATTTGATTAGTAGAATAAGGCAGATGGCTTCAAATCAGAGAGATAATCACCCATGGATATCTATGGATGATATAAACTTACTTAAGAGTGCTGGACTATATCTACTAGATCCACAAACAGGTACGGAGGGTATTACATTAGCTGGTATTTTGTTATTTGGAAAAGATGAATTGATTAGAGCAGCACTACCACATCATAGAACAGATGCAATCTTAAGAAAAGTAGATATAGATCGCTATGATGATAGAGACGATATAAGAACCAACTTAATAGAAAGTAGAGATAGGCTCATGGCCTTTATATCAAAGCATTTAAATGACAAATTTTATTTAGAAGGAGATATAAGGATTAGCTTAAGAAACAAAATCTTTAGAGAAGCAGTATCTAATATGCTGATTCATAGAGAATTTTCAAATCCATATCCAGCAAAAATTATCATTGAAAAGCATAGAGTTTATATAGAGAATGCTACGAAATCTAGAATTATAGGTGAAATTGATCCGTTCAATTTTTCCCCATATCCTAAAAATCCTGTTTTAGCTAAGTTTTTTAGTGAAATCGGATGGGCAGAGGAATTGGGCTCAGGGATTAGAAATATATTCAGGTACACTAAGATATATTCTGGAGCAGATCCTAAATTTATAGAAGATGATGTTTTTAAAACAATAATACCTTTAGATGAACAAGCTACCCCCCAAGCTACCCCCCAAGCTACCCCCCAAGCTAAAATTGAGGATGATAGAACCCATGATATTCTTGAGTTTTGTCGTAGTCCAAAAAGCAGAAAAGAAATACAAGATTATTTGGGAATTAAAGATAGAAGGCATTTTTCTAAAAATATATTAAGTCCTTTGTTAAGAGGTGGGCTTTTGAAATTAAGTATTCCAAGCAAACCAACTAGTCCAAATCAAAAATATTACTCAGAAGTGAATTAAGAAAAATATTTACTAGCTTAAATTAAAGTGATATCATAGTAAAGTAGTATTTTAGCTACAAAGTGCACCCATAGCTCAGTTGGATAGAGCTGCAGTTTCCTAAACTGTGAGTCGGAGGTTCAAGTCCTCTTGGGTGCACCATTTCAAGGCTTTCAGAACTATGAACTATTGAAAATATAAATTTTAACCCTTTTTTAGCACATTTAAAAAACTAATACCGATAATTAGACTGTCTAAATATTACTTTAGGCAGTTTTTTGCGTTAAATGCCTATTTTTCTTTTGCCTTGGGTATATATAAAATAAGGGTGAAAGCTATGGGAGGTGCATTATGGACGAGTTTATGAAAGAAGCTATAAAAGAAGCGTTTGAGGGCATAGGATTAAGAGCTGGAGGACCTTTTGGGGCGGTTATAGTAAAAGATAATAAAGTAATTGCAAGAGGTCACAATAGAGTGATAGAAACCAATGACCCTACTGCACATGCAGAAATAGTAGCAATAAGAGAGGCGACTAAATTACTTGAAAGATTTGACCTTTCAGATTGTATACTTTATACTACCTGCGAGCCTTGTCCTATGTGCTACAGTGCAGCTCACTGGGCTAAGATTCCGCTTATATATTATGGAGCAACTCAAGATGATGCAAAGGATATAGGGTTTGATGATAGTTATATTTATGAGGTACTACAAAACAAGCATTCAAACGAAAAAATGAAAATATGTCAGATAGATAGAGAGCTGTGCTTAGGGCCATTTAGAAAATATGAAGAGGATGAAGAAAGAATTTTATACTAATCAAATAGTTTTCATAAGTCCTGTTAAAAATGACAGGGCTTATTTTTTTGCATAAATAAACTCTATACTTTAAATAGAAAAACTCAATTTGATATTGATAATACAACATGCTACGCTAAAAACGTGTATGCATAATGTATACATTTTGCGTATAGATATAAAAGGGGTGGAGATGTAAATGAATTTATATGAAACAAGGAGGTGAAAGAAAATGTTTGAAAACGATATTATAAAAGCTTATGCATTACTAAATATAGAGAGAAAAATTGTTGGGGTTAAGCTGATTAAAAATAAGCAAGAGTTTGATTCCTACGATGTAGTTAATCTTATAAATCCTCTGTCTTATTGTGTAGCAGTAAAATCAGCTAGTTTAGGGCATAGAATAAAGTTTGATAAGCTAACTTCAGGGTGTGGAGGTAGCACAAGGGCACTTGGATTAGAAAAACCTGCAGATGATTTTTTGGATGGAACGGCGCCATACAGACTTGGACTTTTTAAAGATGAAAATGTAGCAAAAAGAGCGGCGCTTGAGACAGGCAATATTTTATCGAATACATATGGAGTTTTAGTTCAGCCGGTAGAGTTTTTTAGTAGCAATGACAAGCCAGATGTTGTTATTGCTATAGGAAAACCAAGAGAGCTAATGAGAATAATCCAAGGCTATACATATAACAAAGGGATAAGTAAGCAGTTTAGCATGTCGGGTAATCAAGGAGTATGTGTAGAAGCTACTGCCTATCCTTTGATACATAATACCATAAATATGTCCTTGCTTTGCTCAGGGACTAGATTTTTAGCTGAGTGGGCTGAAGATGAGGGTGCAGTAGGAATTCCGATTTCTTTATTTAGCGAAGTCATAGACGGCATATACAATACAGTAAATGCTGTAGAGATGGATAAAAGAAAATCAGAAATAAGCGAGGAACTGACTTTAAATAATATCGAGTGTATGGAAATGGAATATGGAAAAACTTATTATACGGAATATGAAAAAGAAAAAAGGGAAAAACGAAAAAATGAGAAGCATTGATAAAGAGAAGAAAAGATATTTTAGCGTAGTGGCTATAAGAAGCGTATTTATTATTGCAGGGATTTTTTTGTGGGAGTACAGTGCATCATCTGGAAGCTATAATCCCATATTTACAAGCTATCCCAGTCAGATTCTAAAGGATTTAATAGTCTTTTTTACCAGTGGAGAGCTATATAAGCATGCATCTATAACACTTACCGAGGTATTTTGGGGGTTATTTTTTGGAAGTGCTATAGGTATTTTGCTGGCAATAGTTTTTGGATACTTCTCTTTTATTGGAGAAATAATAACTCCTATAATTTCAGCAATTAGCTGTATTCCACAGTTAGCACTTGCGCCAGTGTATGTTCTTTGGTTTGGACTAGGGCTTACCTCTAAGATTTTTCTTGCAGGCTTAATGGTATTTTTTAATGTATTTTCAGCTACTTATGGAGCTATTAAGTCTATGGATAAAGGGATACTGGAATCTGCAAATCTTCTTGGAGCAAGTCATTTTCAAACGCTTAGAACAGTTGTAATTCCTTCTTGCATGCCATGGATACTGTCGGGACTCAGAGGGGGAGTAAGTGCGGCTCTTGTAGGAGCTATTATAGGCGAGTATATAGGCTCAAAAGGTGGATTTGGCTGGATGATTACCTATTCAACTTCATATTTTAATATTAGTCGAGTGATGTCGTGCATAGTTATACTGCTTTTTGTAGGACTAGGACTAAACAAAATATTGGATATTATGGAGCAAAAGCTACTCGTATGGAGAACGGTTACTAGTCTTAGAATGGAAAATTTAAAAAATCAAGATTAATTTGTATTTAATAATAAGGAGATGAAGATTATGAAAAAAAATATTAAAAAATTTACAAATTTAGTTTTATCAGCAGCTTTAGTTATGAGTATTTTTACTGGATGTAGTAGTAACACAGCTACACCTGCTGAGACTACTGAAGGGTCAGAGTCAAAAGAACTTACAAAGGTTGTAGTATCTGAATTTAGAGGAATGAACTATGCAGCAGTACATATTGCAGATGCTATGGGGTACTTTGAAGAGCAAGGACTTGATGTGGAGTTTGCAGTATATGGAGATGGACCAGTTGCTTTCCAAGGTATGCATGCTGGAGATTCTCAGTTTTGTATGCTATCTATAGAACCAGTGTTTAGAGCTTTTGATGAAGGATTAGAATCAAAAGTTGTTGCAGCACTTGACACTACTAGACTTTACGGATTTGCAGGTTCAAAGGATATTACTGAAATATCACAGCTAAAAGGAAAAACAGTATTTGCAGGAGCACCAGGCTCAGCACCATATTCATTTATCTGGAGCATTTTAGAAGAAGGAGGACTTAACCCAGCAGAGGATGTTACTTTTGCTCAAATGCAGTATGGAGCATCTATTACAGCTTTAGAGCAAGGAACTATTGATGCTTCTTATATGGATCATTACAACAGAAACAAATTCTCTGCAATAGGAGCAAACTTCCTTGTAGACGGTGCAGATATGGAAACTAAAAAAAGAGTGTTTGGCTCAGAAAAATTTGAAGGCTCTATTATAACAGCTACTAAAAAATTTGTAGATGAAAATCCAGAAACAGTGCAAAAATTTGTAAATGCTACAGTTAAAGGTGCGAAATGGCTTACATCACACAGCGATGAAGAAGTAGCTGAGGTGCTTATGCCATACCATGATGGAAGTACAAAA
Source organism: Acetoanaerobium noterae (assembly GCF_900168025.1). Classification (NCBI taxonomy): domain Bacteria; kingdom Bacillati; phylum Bacillota; class Clostridia; order Peptostreptococcales; family Filifactoraceae; genus Acetoanaerobium; species Acetoanaerobium noterae. Next base: position 65,395 of record NZ_FUYN01000002.1, read on the forward strand.
GAAGATTTAATAGAAAGAATTTCTCTAATAAAAATAGCTTATTCTCCTGATTGCAAAATATCAGCAGAAGGCTATGAAGCTATGGAAAACTTCTCATTAAAGACAGGAGTTCTAAAAAATAAAGTTGGATTTGACAATATCATAGATATGAGTTTTGTTGAAAAAGCCCAAGATGTAAAGTAAGGTGTTATCGATGTCTTATATAGATATTATAAATGTAAGTAAGTCATATGCAGATAATCAGGTGCTGAAAAACATCAGTTTATCTATCAAAAAAAATGAATTTGTTACGCTTCTTGGTTCCTCGGGATGCGGAAAAACTACACTTCTAAGGTCTATTGCAGGCCTTGGAAGTATAGATAATGGAAAAATAATGCTAGATTCTGAAGATATTACTCATAAAAATCCAGGAGATAGAAATATAGGAATGATATTTCAGTCTTACTGTTTATTTCCTACTATGAATGTATTTAATAACGTTGCTTATGGGCTAAAGTTAAAAAAAGAGCCAGAAAGTAAAATTAAAAATGAAGTTATGAGTGCTCTAGAGTCTGTAAACTTACTGGAAAAAGTAAAAAGTTACCCTTCTCAGCTTTCAGGTGGAGAACGCCAAAGAGTTGCACTTGCAAGGTCTCTCGTAATGAAGCCGAAGGTTTTGCTACTTGATGAGCCTTTTAATGCCATCGATGCAAAGCTAAGAAAAGCTCTTCAGCTAAAAGTTAAAGAACTACATAAGGAATATGATATGACTTCCATAATGGTAACTCATGACCAAGACGAGGCAATGATAATGTCAGATACCATACATCTATTTAAAGATGGAGTAATTGAGCAGTCAGGAACCTCGGCTGAGCTTTATCTTACGCCAAAAAGCAAATATGTGGCTTCTTTTATGGGGAATTATAATGTCATAGAAGCTGAAATTTTTTCTAAGATAACAGGTGGAAAGTATAGCAAGGAGCATACTATAGGCTTAAGACCTGAGTCTATAGAAATTCATAAAGAAAAGCTTGAAGCTAAAGCTAATGAGTTTATTTTAAGTGGTGTGATAAGTAACCTCATACCTCAAGGTAATATTGTTAGATTTTCTGTAAAAATCATGGATGAATATGTAGATGTGGATGTTTTAGTTGACAGATGCAGTGGTTTTTCTATTGGAGACATAGTGAACTTAAAAATTAAGCCAGATAAAATTCTATATTTTGATTAGTTAAAGCAATGGCAAAGGAGAATTAGATTGAGCACTAAACTACATATTGTTTCAGGATTTTTAGGAGCAGGAAAAACTACTTTTATTAGAAAAGTGATTCCTTTTATGAAAGGAAAAATTGCTTTAATTGAAAATGAGTATTCTGATGTAAGCATAGACTCTGAGCTTTTTATCAAGGAAGAGCTAGTAATAAAAGAGATATTCTCAGGATGCATCTGCTGTAGCTTGATAAAGGATTTTAGAACTACCATAGATGAACTCACTAGCAATTATGATTTAGAGCATATTTTTATCGAGCCATCTGGGGTAGGCTGCCTATCCGATATAGTAGCTGTCTGTGAGGATATATCAAAGACTTCAGTTAAAACCATTGAGATTCAGAGCGTGGTCACTTTAGTGGATGCTAGCTCATTCGAAGACTATATAGATAGCTTTGGAGAGTTTTATATCAATCAAATTGAAAATGCCAAGGCTATAATAATAACTCACATAGAGGATGTAAATGAATCAGCTCTAGAGAAAATTACGGATGAGATAAAAGCTGTCAATAATTCAGCAGTTATTTTTTCTGAAGACTATCTGTCCTATCCTACCCAAAAAACCTTGGATATTTTAAAAACTGCGTATAATCACGAACTTAATGTTGCAGGCTCAGGTAAAACAATTCCAGCAACGAGTTATTTTACTACAGTTTCAATTCACAATCCAAACAAATTATCTATGGAAGAGCTATCAAATTTATCAAATATTTTCAGAAATAGAGAATTGGGAACAGTGTTAAGAGCTAAAGGAGTAATTCAGCTAGCAGATTCTAGCTTTGTGCATTTTGATTTTACTCCTAATTATTTTGACTGGGAGTATTTAAATACTAGCAAGGATACAAAAATATCGGTGATAGGCAAGGATTTGAACCAAGCATATATCAAAGGTTTGTTTTCTGATGTTTTGGAGGCATTAATATGAGCATAACTGATTTTAACTGTACATATAATAATGGAGCAGGAGTAAACGAGGAAATAGTACAAAAAACAAAGCTTAAATTTCCAGATGCGTATAAAAATTGGGAAGACATGGCAGTTTTAGCTAAAGAGATTAAAAATCATGAAGACGCATCATTTTGCACTTTGCCTTTTTGCCATACTCTAGAAGGAGAAGCATTAGGCGCAGTTATAAATTACGGTGATGAAAGAATAGGACCTAGGGGCAAGGATTATCTCACATCCAGCATAGAAGATTTACTGAGCATTTCTGAGCTTGATTTTTCGAAGGGAAGACTGGCAGAGGTTCTGAAAGCTTGTAGTTATCTAAGGCAAGAAGGCGAAAATGTAGCACTATATATATCGGGACCATTTACGATTTTGAACCTTCTAATTGATTTGAGGTATGTTTTTAAAGCTTTTAAAAAATCTCCTGAAGTAATGGAGAAAATTTTAGAAAAGCTGAGAGTTGAATTACTTCGCTTTATAAGGGAAGCACAAAATATGGGAGTTAATATTTTTAGTTATGGAGATTCTTCTGGGGGGCTTAATATCCTAGGACCTAAACTATCCGAGCAGATAGTTGAGATGTTTACCTACCCACTATTAAAAGAAGCTCAGCAGATTATAACTGAGGATTCAATTATGCTACTTTGTCCCAAAACATCTTTTGCTTTAATTGGAACGAATAAAGCAAAATGGAAAGATGTTGAGCTAGTAGAGTCTATGAAATACGATAAAGCTTGCGTTAGTATGATTGGAAAAGCAAAATTTTTGGGAGAAATGTGCATCAAGAATAAAAATTATATATTGAAAGATAGAGTCATAAAATCCATAGAATTAATATAAATATAAAGTGAACTTGGGAGGAAATATATGCATAAAAAAGATCAGATGACCCCTAATGAAAGATTAGGAGCTTTTATGACAGGAAAGCCAATGGACAGAATTTTGGCTATGCCAGTAGCGTGCTCAATGTCAGGCTTGGCTTTGGGAATGACCCATAAGGAAAAGAGAAGCAGTGCAGTAAACGAGGCAAATGCTCAGATTGCTTGCTATGAAAGATTTGGAAATGACCTAGCTGTAGTTGAATATGGCCTTCATGGCGTAGGTATGGCTCTAGGAAGTGAAATGACTGATCCTGAAGATGCAGTGCCAGCTATTGTCAAATATATCTTAGAAGATTTGGATGATGTAGATAAGCTAGACATGTCAAAGCTAGAGCTAAAAAATGACAAAGCCTTTCAATTGCATTTGGAGGCGGCAAAACTAATTATAGAAAAAATCGGACATGAGGTGCCTACAGGAGTTTTGATATCAGGGCCTTTTACTGCAGCAGCGAGTATTTATAAAACAGAAAACCTCTTAAGAGCTACAAGAAGAAATCCAGAGAAGCTTCATAAATTAATTAATTTTTGTAATGAAGCCTTAAAAATGATATGCAAAGAGTTTATTAAGGAAGGGGTACTTATACTATTATGTGACCCTATAGCATCAGGCACTATACTGCATCAGAAACAGTATAGAGAATTTGTTCTTCCTTATACTATCGAGCTTATGAAAGAAATTCACGAAGCTAAGGGGATGGTTTGCTACCATATATGTGGAGATACTACATCTATAGTGTCAGATATGGTCAAATCAGGCTGCGATATGCTGAGTATTGATAATAGAGTAGATTTAGAGTATACAAAACAAATGGTGGGAGATAAGGTACCTATACTAGGAAACGTCGATCCAGTTGAAGTCCTTTATCTAGGAAATCAAGAGGATGTAGACTTAGCAGTGAAAAATTGTATCCAAAAAGGCTATGACAGTCCATGTGGATATATTCTTGCATCTGGTTGTGACCTTTCTGGTAATCTGCCACTAGAGAATATAGATCAGTTTATGGAATCAGCAAGAAAATATGGCAAATGGCCGCTTGACTCAGCAAATTTTAAATAAAAATATAGAATAACTACTTTTAGGGAGGAAATAAAATGCTTAAATCAAAAGAGGCTTTACTAAAGAGACTGTCAGATGGTGTAGTAGATATGGAAGAAGAGGATGTAATAGAGGCTAGTAAAGAATATATAGAAGCAGGATATGAAGCGTTTGATGGTATTATGCAAGGGCTAGTTGATGGGATGAACAGAGCAAGCGTGCTATATGATGAGGAAGAATATTTTGTTACAGATGTGCTTTTATGCTCGGATGCAATGTATGAAGGGCTTAACATACTAAGACCACACCTGCCAGCAGAGGAAGCTGATAAAGCAAAGATAAAGGGTGTAATTGGAGTAGTAGAAGGAGATACGCATGATATAGGAAAGAATCTTGTGAAAATAATGCTAGAAACAGCTGGCTTTGAAATGATTGACTTAGGAAGAGATGTTCCTCTTGATAGCTTTGTAAGTAAAGCTAAGGAAGTAGGAGCTGATTTTGTATGCCTATCTACTCTTATGACTACTACTATGGGTGGAATGAAGACAGTAGTAGATAGATTAAAGGAAGAAGGACTAAGAGATAAGGTTAAGGTTTTAATTGGTGGAGGGCCTATTTCTCAGAAATACTCGGACACTATAGGGGCAGATGGATATTCTTCAAATGCAGTTGAGGCAGTTAAGCTTGCAAAAAAATTGCTAGTTACTGCATAGAAAGGAGATTTATATGCTTACTCCAAAGGAAAGACTAGAAAAGGTTCTAAATCATCAAGAAGTGGATAGACCTCCTTGCATATGTCCAGGTGGAATGATGAACATGGTGACAGAGGAACTTATTAAGCTATGCGAAATAAGTTTTCCAGATGCTCACCAAAATCCTCAGCAGATGGCTGATTTATCTGAGGCTGTGTATAAAGAAGGTTGTTTTGAAAACTATGGAGTTCCATTTTGTATGACTGTTGAAGCAGAGGAATTTGGAGCAGACATTGATATGGGGAGCAATATCTATGAGCCTCATGTAATAAATTACAACATAAGCTCTGTATCTGAGTGGGAAAAACTTGAGGCTATAGATTTTTCTAAAGGAAGATCAAGCACAGTAATAGACGCCATAAAAATTCTCAAAGCCAAAAATACAGAGGTTCCTATAATAGGAAATATCACAGGGCCTATAAGCACTGCCAGTTCTATTATGGAGCCTGTAGTTTTTTATAAGGAGCTTAGAAAGAATAACGAAAAAGCTCATGAGTACATGACCTTTATTACAAAGCAAATTACAGAGTTTGCTATAAAGCAGATAGAAGCAGGAGCAGACATCATAGCTATATCTGACCCGAGTGGTACAGGGGAGATACTAGGACCAAAGCTGTTTGATGAATTTGCAGTAAAATACATAAATCAAATAATAGCTGAAGTTAAAAGGCTAGGCAAAAGAAGCATAGTGCATATCTGTGGACAAATGAAGAACGTATATAAAGAAGTAAACAAGATAGAAAGTGATGTACTTAGCTTTGATTCTATAGTGAGTATTTCTGAAGCCAAGAAAAACCTAGGAAATAGACTTATTATGGGAAATGTAAGTACATATACAATCGAGTTTGGGGAGATGCAAAAAATTGCAGATATGACAAAAAAATGCGTGCTTGATGGTTCTGATATCATTTCGCCAGCATGTGGACTTGGTATGAAGTCCTCGCTGAAAAATGTAAGGTCCATGCTGAGCGCACTGACAGAAGGAGATGCAAAAAATAATGCCTAAGATTTTTGTAAAAGGAAGCAGTAAGGCTATTGAGTATTTGCCTGGTCAAAATTTGCTTCAAATTCTTCATGACAACGATATATTTATAGAGAACCCTTGCAATGGCAAGGGCTCTTGCGGAAAATGCAAAGTAAAAATAACAGAAGGAAGTCTAGGCGAAATACCTGAAGCAGAGAAAAAATTTCTAAGTGAAAGTGAAATTAAAGAAGGAGTGAGGCTTTCGTGCCTTATTCATCCAGAAAGTAATTTAGTAATAGAAACTCTTCATAAGGAAAGAGAACATAAAATTTTAACTACAGGATATATGCCAAAATTTAATTTAAGTCCTTCTATATCTAAGAAATTATTTGAGATAGAAAAGCCTTCTCTTGAAAATCAAATTTCTTTTGAAGATGCAATTTTAAAGAGCCTCTCACTAGATGAGGTGGATTTTGATGTTTTAAAAATGATAGAGCCATTTGATGGAGTTGCGACAGCTGTATTTGACAAGGATAAGGTTATTGCAATTGAAAAAGGCAATACAACAGATAATATTTATGGACTTGCTATAGATATCGGAACTACAACCGTAGCGGCTGACCTTGTGGACATGAACAGTGGCAAGGCTATCTTGTCTAGCTCAGATATTAATCCTCAGAAAAAATTTGGACTCGATGTTCTTACTAGAATCACCTACGCTCTAGAAAATGAAGAGCAGGCAGTTAAAAATCTTCAACATGAAATAGTAAACTTAATAAATAAAATGACTTTTGAAATGTGCATGAGTGCAAATATAAGCAAAGAGCATATATATGAGGTTTCAGTAGCTGCAAATACTACTATGCTTCATTTTTTACTTGGAATAAAATCTAATTCAATTGGAAAATCTCCTTATGCACCTGTATTTGTAAAATCAAAATACATAAAAGCTTCTAGCATAGGGATAAACATAAATAGTAATGGCAAGCTATACTGTCTGCCTGGAGTATCTTCTTATATAGGCTCTGACATAGTAGCGGGAGCTTTTGTTGCAAAGCTTCATGACAGCAAAGACAATATTTTATTTATTGATATAGGCACCAATGGCGAGATTGTACTTGCGAGCAATGGTAGGCTTCTTTCTTGCTCCTGCGCGGCAGGGCCAGCACTTGAAGGAATGAATATCAGCTGTGGCATGAGAGCGGCAACTGGAGCTATAGAGGATATGGTAATAGATAAAGAGCAAGTCAGACTCTCAGTTATAGGAGAGCAGCAGCCAATAGGTATATGTGGTAGTGGGATATTAGCAGCATTAAGAGAATTATTAAAAACAGGAATAGTAAAAAAAGACGGAAGCTTTATAAAAAAAGAAAAATTAGCAGAGGATGACTATAGACAAAAATACATCAGGCTAAATGGTAAAAAAAGAGAGTTTATGATAGAAGATAAAGCCCAGGCTCTCTATATAACTCAGTCAGATATAAGGCAGATACAGCTTGCAAAGGGCGCTATACTTTCTGGTTTTTATGCTCTCCTAAATAAATCGGGTATTTCCATAAATGAACTAGATAAGGTCGTAATTGCTGGGCAATTTGGCTCTCATCTATCAGTGGATAGCTTAACAGGTACAGGAATACTTCCAAAAGAAGTAGAAAGCAAAATAACCTATGTAGGAAACTCGTCAAAAACTGGCGCATATATGGCGCTTATGTCAGATGACATCAAAAAAGACCTTGAAAAAATAGCAAAAACTATAGACTATATGGAGCTAGGAGCATCTGATGGATATGAGAGACTATTTGCTGATTGCCTATTATTTTAACTTTTAGAGAAAGTAGGGGGCTATTATGATTGCTATACCAAAGGATGAAATGACACCAAAAGAAAGGATGGATGCATTTGGTAGGGGAGAAGAAATAGATAGAGTGCCATGCTGTCCTTTTACTGGAGAGTCTTATGCCACTTATTTTGGTTACTCTCTAGATGACTATAACCACAGCACTGAAATAATAGTAGATACTATAATAAGAACCTTTCAAATGTTTCGTGCTGACAATTGCAGTATAGGGCCTGGACTTCAAGGAATCCCTGAAGCTATGGGAGCAAGGCTTCACTTTTCGAAAAATGATATACCCCAAATAGCTGCTCCTGCTATATCAAGCTATGAAGAAATCTCTAAGCTAAATCCTATTAATCCATATAAGGATGGAAGGCTAAAGCTATATCTTGAAGCTTTAAAAATAGTTCAAGATAAGCTAGGTAATGAGGTAAACATAGGAAATACAGTGGGTGGGCCATTTACTACGACAGCGTTTTTAATAGGCACAGAAAAATTCTTAAGAGATTTAAGAAGAAATCCAGATAAAATCAAAGAAATACTTGAAATAGCTACACTAAGTACACTTAATGTCATGGATGCAATTATGGATTTAGGAATTACTCCAGGGATAGCTGATCCTATTGCTTCAAGTACTCTTATAAATAAAAGTGTATACAAGGAGTTCGTTTTTCCAACCATCAAGACTTGCCAAGACCATATAAGAAAGAGAATGGGAGGCACTGGCATAATGCATATTTGCGGAAAAACAAAGCCTGTATGGGAAGAAATAGTAAGTACAGGAATAGCTGGATTTAGTCTCGATAATATAGAAGACATAGGCGAGTTCAGGCAGGGTTATGAAGACAAAGTTCTAGTCATAGGAAATGTAGATCCAGTTGGAGTAATTTTAAATGGAACGAAAGAAGATATCTATGAAGCTGTAAGAGTATGCTGCGAAAAAGGAATGGGCAGCAAAAACGGTTACATCTTGGCTTCAGGCTGTGATATTCCAATAGGAACTCCGCCTGAAAAAATCATGCACTTTATAGACGCAGCTAGAGTATATGGAAGAATGAAGTAAAAAAAGCCTAAAATCCACTTAATAGGAGGAGAATTATCTCTATTAAGTGGATTTTTATTGTGGATATTTTTTTAATTTAAATATATGATTTGGTATCACTAGTTTGATATTTTTAAATAAAAATAGTAGAATTAGTTGCTATAGGTGATTTGAATGAAATGTGATAAAATATTTTGTATGTATGAATTTTATAAATAAAAACAGAAAACTTAAATAAAGGAGAGTTAATATATGTCAAATACAAACATAGAACAAATGAAAAAATTAATTGAAGAAAAAAAGAAAAAAAGTACACAACAAGGAAAGGCTGGTAGTACAACTAGTAAAACGAATTCAGGTCCGAGTAAAGGATTTAAAAGTATGAAAAGAGCAGGTTCTCTTAATAAATAAAACTTATTTGGACTTTATTAAGGAGGGAAAATATGGCGGAAAATGTACAAAATAGAAAACACAGCACATGGGAATTGTTTAAGCGCTTTGTCCCATATTTTTCTAAGTATAAAACTACACTTTACTTAGATTTATTCTTTGCTTCTCTTACAACACTTTGCGAGCTTGCACTTCCGCTTATCCTTAGAAAGATAGCAACTGTCGGAATGGAAGATGCGGCTCTTCTTACTAAAGAGCTGATATGGCAGATGGCAGGAATTTATTTCGTACTTAGAATTATAGATGTGCTTGGCAATTACTATATGTCAAGTGTGGGGCATATCATGGGTGCAAAGATAGAAACTGATATGAGAAGGGATGCCTTTTCTCATCTTCAAAATCTATCTGATTCTTTTTACAACAACACAAAAGTCGGTCAGATTATGGCTAGAATAACGAGCGATTTATTTGACGTAACTGAGTTTGCTCATCACTGTCCTGAGGAATTTTTTATAGGTGGACTAAAGCTAGTAATTTCATTTGCTGTTTTAGCAAAAATAGATTTAGTGCTTACTATGGCAATATTTATATTCATACCTATAATGCTAGTGAGTGTTACGAAGTTTAACAGGCTGATGAGGTCAGCTTTTAAAAGCCAGAGAAACCACATAGGAGATTTAAATGCAGGGATAGAGGATGCTCTACTAGGAATGAGAGTGGTTCGTTCGTTTGCAAATGAAGAAATAGAAAAAGAGAAGTTTGAAAGAGACAACCAAAAGTTTTTAGGAATTAAAAAACAGGCATATAAATATCTTGCAGGCTTTCATAGTATGACTAGAATTTTTGACGGTATCATGTACCTTATGGTTATACTTCTTGGAGGATTTTTCATATTAAATGGAAGAATAAACGCAGCGGATTTACTTGCCTACATCATGTATGTCACCACTCTTCTTGCAACTGTTAGAAGAATAGTTGAGTTTATGGAGCAGTTCCAAAGAGGAATGACAGGCATTGAGCGTTTTATTGAGATTATGGATACAGATGTGGATATAAAAGACGAGCCTGATGCAGTAGAGCTAAAGCATGTAGATGGCAAAATTACATTTGACAATGTGAGCTTTGAATACCCAGATGACCACAATAAAGTACTTTCAAAGCTTTCCTTTGTAGTGGAGCCTGGAGAAAACATAGCTCTAGTTGGCCCATCTGGTGGAGGAAAAACCACGCTTTGTAATCTTATTCCTAGATTTTATGATGTAACTGAGGGAAATATCTCTATAGATGATAGCAATATTAAGAACTTCACGCTAAACAGCCTTCGTTCCAAGATAGGAATGGTTCAGCAGGATGTGTATTTATTTTCAGGCAGTGTTTTTGAAAATATAGAGTACGGAAGACCAGGAGCTTCAAAAGCAGAAGTAGAGTATGCGGCAAAGCTAGCTGGAGCTTATGATTTTATCATGAATCTGCACGATGGATTTGATACCTATGTAGGAGAGCGTGGAGTAAAGCTCTCTGGAGGACAAAAGCAAAGAATCAGTATAGCTAGGGTATTTTTAAAGAATCCGCCTATACTTATACTAGATGAGGCGACTTCAGCTCTTGATAACCAAAGTGAGAGAATCATCCAGCAGTCTCTAGTAGAGCTTTCTAAAGGAAGAACTACCCTTACTATAGCTCATAGACTTTCTACTATAAGAGGGGCGCATAAGATACTAGTGCTTACTGAAGAGGGTATAAAGGAGCAAGGCTCACATAGCGAGCTAATGGCTCTAAAGGGAATGTACTACGATTTATATACTCAAGGAAATCAAGAAGAAGATACACTTCCAGAGGATATAGATGCTAAAAAGAAACCTGAGTAAATTAAAAAGCCTGATTTCAGCGAAATGTTGAAATCAGGCTTTAATACTAAATAAAATAAATACTATTAAACTCAATTGTAAGCTGCAAAGATTTAATGAGAAATTTTAGAGCTTGTAGGTTGAAATATATCCCTTGAACTCGTTTGTAAGTTTTTGGAAGTCGTTTATTCCTTCAGTAAGCTTTAGAATTTCTTCTGAGTAGCTAGTTACATTTGAGCTTACTTCCTCTGTAGATGCAGAGTTTTCCTCAGCTATAGCTGCTAGGGATTCTATGTTTGTAAACATAGAAGTGATTTTTTCTGATTGACTCTCTAGCTCTACTGCTGTTACTAGCATTTTCTCAGCTACAGTTTCTATCTTGCCGTTGGCAGATTCTGTTTTTTCTATAGCTTGTTTTATAGAAGTGCTTTCTGAATTTATTACATCGTACTGATCTGTTATACTACTTACCATATTGTCCATTTCAGACAAGAAGCCATATACGTTTTCTTTGATGTTATCAGCGGCAGTTTCTGACTGCTCAGCAAGCTTTCTAACTTCCTCAGCAACAACTGAGAAGCCTCTTCCCATTTCTCCTGCTCTTGCAGCCTCGATAGAAGCGTTAAGTGCTAGCAGATTAGTTTGGTAAGATATGCTTGATACAAATGAAGCTATTTCTTCTATTTCTTTTCCTTTGTTTTTTAAATTGATACTTTCATTTCTCACGTTTTCAAACTTCTCTAGAATATTTCCAAGGCTAACTACTGTGTTATCAAGAGCCTTGAATGAATCCTTGATATTGGTAAGAGCGTCCTCTAGCTCGGTTTTGTTTTTGTTTTCCTGCTCAGATATATTTTTGATGCTCTCTACATTGTCCTGAAGCATGCTCACACCGTGCTCTGTTTCCTCAGCCTGAGTAGTTGCAGAGTAAGCAAGCTGCTCTACTACATCTGCTATATCCTTGCTAGTAGTGTCCATTTTCTTAGAAATCCCACTTAAGGTATCGCTAAAGCCTTGCATTTCTTCAGTCATACTGTTAAATCCTATAAAGTCCTCAGCTACTGATTCCTTGTATTTATTAAGAGCGCTGTGGATTTCTTCGTACATATCTTTTCCTGTAGCTATCTCTGTTGTGATTACAAAGTTTTTAGCAGAAAGAGCATTTAGTTCATTTTTTATATCCTCAAGAGGAAGGCTCAGCATTTTAAAGCCTATAAATGCAAAAAGTGCAGTTACTATTGGAGTAATCACATAGCCATAGGCTACATCTTTGGTTAAAAATCCAGCTATTAGCCCTATAATTACTGCGAAAATAGAAACCTTTGCTCCTAAATCCCTTATAAAGCCTAGAGACATTAGCTTGTTGATTTGGTAAGTTTTTCTTTTTCTTACTTCATATGGAAAGGTAAGCTGAAGCTGCATCTCTCCATCTTTTCTATATAGCTCTTTTACTTTTACGTCTTCGTTAAAGTGAGCTTTAGCCCCTATTATAAGTCCATGAAGATAGTTAAACATACCACGTTTAGAGCGGTATGTAAGCAGTACATCGTTTGTTCCTATTATCTCCATATCCAGTCCAGGAGGGTTAGAGCCTGAAATTCTTTTTCTAACTACTTGGTGGACATCATTCATGGAGTTTAGAAATTGAAATAGGTTAGCTTTTTTGAAGAATGATGAGTAGCCTTCATAAAATGCTTTGATATTATCTCTTCCTATTTCTCTCCACAGGTCTTCTTCTTTTATTGAAAATTGCTTTGATATTTCGTTTGTAAATCTAAAAACCTTAGCATCCTCTATATCGTCTAGTGGTGATATGGCTTTGTTAGGATCCATTCCTGCCACTTTCATTTTTTCTTTTACGATATCTTCTGGATACATGCGACTAAGCGTTTTGACCCAAGTTCCTACAACAGTACCTTTCAAAATTATGCCCCCATTCAAATGATTACTATAACAACAAATTTATTTCAAAAAACAAATAATTTTTCTTTACACTATTACCCATAGAGGGCAAATTTAAAACTACTTAACTTTAATTATACAATAAGTTTTTAGCTATGTAATTAGCTATATAGAGAATTTTAATGTGTATGTCATTATTTGAGAACTTTTCTTGTGTTATGTAGTGCTAGTTGCTATAATTTACTGTGATAATTTAGATAAAAACTTTTAGAATTGAGGATAACAAAATGATTCAAGTAAAAAAACTTTCCTTTGATTTTCCTGCAAAAGTATTGTATAAAGAGGTTTCATTCTCGTTGGAAATGGGACAACACTGCGCTTTTATAGGAAGCAATGGCTCGGGTAAATCGACTCTTGTTGATATGATTATTAACCCAGATAAATATATGTATGACGGTAAGATAATTAAAGATGAAAGTTGCCGTATTGGTTATGCTAGTCAGTTTGCAGTGCGAGATAAAGAACAAGAGCAGACTGTATTTGAATATTTGAGCGAAAAATTCGTTAAAAATCAAAATGCTACAGTTGCTATATGTGAAGAAATGGCTGTAGCTGAGAATGTAGAGCCTTTATTTGAAAAGTATCAAGCTCTACTCGATGAATTTGTGTCAATGGATGGAGATAATTATATTAGTAATATCCAAAAACAACTATATTTAGCGGGTATGCGTGAATTAGAGGAGACGAAGCTATCAGAACTCAGTGGTGGAGAGTATAAATTACTTCAAATTATGAAAGAAATGTTATTATCTCAAAATCTTCTTGTTTTGGACGAGCCAGATGTATTTCTTGATTTTGGAAACTTAAATAGACTTTGCAAGCTGATTAATGGGTATAAGGGCACATTATTAGCTATTACACACAACAGATATTTGCTGAATCATTGTTTTAATAAGATTTTACATTTAGAGGACGGCGATATTCAAGAATATGATGGTAGTTATTCAGAATATCGTTGTTCTCAATTAAAGGAAAAGTTAAAACTTAAGCAACAAAGTATCGAAGAGCAAGAAGAAATTTATCGTACCGAGAAGATGGTCGATGCTCTTAGAATAAGAGCTACGATAGTGGCTAATCCTACACTTGGAAATGCTGTAAATGCGAAACAAACACAGCTTGACCGTTTACTTGCAAGACAAATTAAAGAACCATTTATTGAGCTTCGTGAACCACTTATTGAATTTAAGCCAGTGGAAGTAAAAGATGACTATACGGTTTTAAGCGTTACAGATTATAGCGTTTCATTTGATGATGTTTTGTTAGAAAATATTAGTTTTGAATTAAAATCAGGAGAGAAAGTAGCTATTGTTGGTCCAAACGGTACAGGAAAAACTACTTTGATAAAAGATATTTTAAAGAACAATCATCCCTCAATTAAAATTGATGAGAATATAAATTATGCATGCTTATCACAATTAACAGATGAGAATATAGATGAAACAAAAACTGTGTTTGAAGTTATGGAGAATTTAGGATTTGAGACAAAAGAGAGTATTAGCGGATATCTAGAGAAATTTTGTTTAGAAGGGGATGCCTTAAAGCAAAAGGTTGGACAGCTATCTGGTGGAGAAAAGAATTTGCTCAAAATAGCCATGATTGCAAATACCAACGCAGAGCTTCTTATACTTGATGAACCTACTAGCCATCTCGATATTTATGTCCAAATGGCTGTGGAAAAAGCTATTTCTGAATATAAAGGAGCTGTACTAATGATTAGCCACGATTTTTATCTTATAGCTAATTGTGCAGACCATGTTTTACTAGTAGAAGATAAGACGTTAAAGCGTATGCGTACAAGAACCTTTCGAAAGATGGTATATGATAAATATTTCAATAAAGAGTATTTAGAAGTAGATAAGAAAAAACAAGAGCTAGAAGCAAAAATTACATTAGCTTTTAAAATGGATGAGCTAATGAAAGTAGAAAAGCTATGCAATCAATTAGAAGAAATTAGTTCGAATTAGAGAATAATATGGAGGGGAAAATGGCTGAATTACTAGCTCCAGCTGGAAATATGGAGGCTTTAATAGCTGCAATTTCTAATGGATGTGATGCGATATATTTAGGAATGCAAAAATTTGGAGCACGTGCATACTCATCAAATTTTGATTTTGAATCGTTAAAAGAAGCTATTTCTTATGCTCATCTTAGAAATGTCAAAATTTATGTAACTATGAATACCATAGTTTTTGAAAATGAAATTGAAGCTATGAAGCAGCAGATGCATCAATTAAATGAAATAGGAGTTGATGCAATTATTGTTGCCGACCTTGCGGCTTTTGATTATTTAGTTAACAACTTTGTGGATATGGAAGCGCATTGCTCAACCCAAATGGGGATAGATGATTTAGACGGGACTTTATTGTTCAAAGAATTAGGGGCAAAAAGAATAGTTTTGTCTAGGGAAGTTCCCATTGAAAAAGTAAAAAAGATTAAGAAAATAGCACAAATACCTTTGGAGATTTTTGTTCATGGTGCTTTATGTGTATCTTATTCTGGAAACTGCTTAATGTCAGGGTTAATAGGCTATAGAAGCGGAAATCGTGGAAGATGTGTTGGTTCATGTCGTAAAGAATATGAAATAATCGATAAGACAGCTGATGAGGCTTTAGGAAAAAATTATATTTTATCCACGAAGGACTTAAACACAATAGATTATATTGACGATTTAAAGGAAATTGATTCCTTGAAAATAGAAGGGCGAATGAAAGAACCAGCCTATGTTGCTAATGTAGTATCACGCTACCGAAGAGCTCTAGATTATAAAATAACTGAAGAAGATAAAACAAATCTAAGTAAAACTTTTAATAGAACATTTACTAAAGGATATTTATTTCATGAGGATAAGAAAGATATAACAAATATATTAAGACCAAACAATTATGGTTATGAAATTGGAAGAATTAGTAATATTGTTAAAGGCATGTACGAAATAAAGCTCACAAGACCTTTAAATCAAAATGATATTATAAGGATAAGCCATAACAATGAAGATATTGTTCTAACTGTCGTAAAATTGTACGATAAAGAAGGTAAGCTAATAAATAGAGCTAATGATGTAGGCTATATCAAAATAAAAGAAAAGATTTCTAAGGATGATGTCGTATATTTAACAAAAGATTACTTATATTACAAAGAGCTAGAATCGTCACTAGAAAAAGAATTTAAGCGTTTTAATTTGGATATTAAGGTGTATGCACAACCAAATTCAAAGCTTATTATAGAAGCAGAAGGCTTGGGTTTTAACTATTTATATGAAGGCGAAGACATACTAAGTGAAGCAATTAATAATCCAACAACAAAAGAGCAAGTAATAAAACAATTTTCAAGACTAAATGATACAATATTTGAGCTTAATAATGTGATTTATGAGGAATGTAATGTATTTATTCCAGCAAAATTGTTAAATGTAGCAAGAAGAGAAATTGTACAAGCTTTGTATGAGCTAAAGCTTAACAGCAAGAAAAAAAGCATTAAGGCTTTTAAGGCAAAAGAAAAAATAAGCTTTACTCCAAGAGAGCCATTCTTTACTGCTTCTGTAACTTCTAAGGAGCAGTATGATGCTTGCGTGAGTTGTGGAATTAAAGAAATTTATTTTGATAATACTGTTAGAAGAAACCAGAATGATTATAAGGAAAAAGAAGGACAATTACTAATTGGAGGATATGGTGGAATTTACCACTATAGAAAAACAAATCCTTTTATTACGGACTATTCTCTAAATGTTGTTAATTCAGACAGCTGCTACGAATTATTTAAATTAGGAGCAAAACGAGTTACGCTATCATACGAATTGAACAAAACGCAAATTGAGGATTTAATAAGTTCTTATTATGAAAAAAATGATGGTTATCCAGCACTAGAGATGATTGTATATGGTAGAGCACCTATGATGTTTTCAAAATATTGTCCACTAAAAAAAATGAATCAATGCGGTAGTTGTAAAACTAGGAGCTATGAGTTAAAAGATGAGCATGGGACATTTCCTATCATTACTCATGATGATTGTACTACAACTATACTTAATGGAAAGATTCTCAATCTTTTAGATGAGGTTCAAAACATTGAAGGAGTAGAGGCATTTAGATTGAATTTTACGGTTGAGTCTAAAGAACAGGTTATTAAAACCATTAATATGGCAATGAAAAAATTAAAAAGTAAAGATAATCAAATTATATTTAACAAAGAAACTGACACAAGAGGACATTTCAATAAAGAGATTATGTAGAAATATCCAAGTTGAAATCTATAAATTGCGTTTAAAAATAAAATGCTCTTTCGGATTAATAAATCCAAAGGAGCATTTTTTACAAAGGTTTTTAAATTAATAATTTATTGAATTTCTGATAATTCTAAATCGGCACCTAGAACTCCAACTACTTGCCCGTTATCAAGTATTGGCACTGATATAGTCACGCATGGACTATCAGAACCCAGTGGCACATATACCTCAGAAATATAATTGTTTTTAGATGTGAGTGGGTTTTTGTACCACTCTCTAAAAGCAACAGTATCCATCTTAAGGTTGAGGTTTATGTAGTGTAGATTGTGAGTCTCTGGAGTTGCAGAATATACTACAGATAGATTCTTTTCTTTACTCACAATATCATCTATAGCTTTTTTGTGCTGATTGTAATCCATCCCTGTAAGAGCTGATGTCAGAGCAAGCTTTTTTAGTTCAGAGATTAAACGATTTATTTCTTTTTTCTTTAACTCGCTAATTACAATTCCTTTGGAAAACTCTTTAACTTGATCGAGTGCATCCTTTGATGATTTTGTTAATATTTCGCATGAAGACATCATCTGCTCTGCGCTTGAGGTTTGCTCTTCGCAAGCGGCATAAACATTTTGAGTCTGAGATGCTATATCGTTTGATAGATTTGATACTTGAGCTAAAGCCTCAGCTATTTTTTCAGATTCCTTGGCTTGGTTTATAGTAATATCTTTGATAGAAGAAATTTCATTTTCCATTTGAGTTATGTGAGTAGCAGTTTGCTCTATTAGGGTTTTCACCTCTGAAACCATGCTGACGTTTTGAGCTACAGTTGCAGTGTTACTGTCTATTTGCTCTACTACTAGCTCGGTTTCTTTTACTACTTCATTTACTATTTTGATGATATCCTCTGATGCTAGTCTAGATTCTTCGGCTAGCTTTCTAACTTCATTTGCAACCACTGCAAAGCCTTTTCCAGCTTCTCCAGCTCTTGCTGACTCAATAGAAGCATTCAGTGCTAGAAGATTAGTTTGCTCTGAGATTTTAGTAACTACAGTTATAAAGTTAGATATATTCTCCACTTTTCTTTTCAAATCGTGAATCTTGCTTGCAGAGGTTTTTGTTACATCTCCTGTAAATTCTATTCCATCTAGGAGCTTATCCACATACTGCTTTACATCGTTTACACTTTTTTCTACTGTAACAGATAGCTTGTAGTTATGCTCACATTTATCAGCTATAGAGCTTGCATGCTTTGTCATTTCAGATGAATTTTCAGTTATTTCATCTATATGTTCCTTTTGCTCAGTAGAGCCATAAGCTATTTTTTCAACGGCATGACTGATGTTTGAAGAGACCTCGTTGTTGATTTCGAGCTGGTGATATACCTTTTCGCTTTCATAAGCACTTTGCTCGCCAGAAACCTTCATTTTAGCAATCATATGATTTACTGCCAGCATGATTTTATCAAGCTCAGCAGCTACCTCTCCCATTTCGCCAGTAGCTCCTAGTTTCATTTTGAAATTATAGCCGTAATCTCCAGATACTACAGCTTTTAGACCGTTTATTAAGTCTTTGTTTGAAGTTATGCCTGAAGAAGCGGATATGTATATAGCAATAGCTATAAGTAGCACGATTATTACTAGAGCTGGAACTAAACCTAGCATCTGATTTCCGTAAGCATAACCTACGCCGCTTCCTAGCAGTATAGATATCAGCATGAATATCGTATTTTTATTCATTTTTTACCTCCCTTTACACTATTTATTATGAATCCTTACATCGTAGTATTATGTATTAGACAATATGTTACAAATGGATTAGGATATATTGACTACATTTTAACATAAATTATATTTACTTCATATATATATAAAGTAAATTATATAACAAGTATAAAAAATAATCATAGATTAGGATATCAATACTGATTTTAGGCTAAAAAGAGAGAAAACTTTGTAAAATTAAAAGACCGATAAAAAAGAGCATAAAAAACTTCCAGTTAGATAAGTCGTCTATTATAAGACCTTATCTAACTGGAAGTATAAAGTTAAAATTTGATAGTGGTTTTGTATTGTTTTTTTAGTTTATAACGAGATTGTTTATAAAGTACTCAAGCCACAGGGTTTCATCTGTAAGCTCAGGATGAAAGGATGTAACCATCATATTTTCTTGCCTTGCAGCTACTATATTTTCGTCTACAGTATGAAGCGCTTTTGCAGTATTTCCTATGGCTTCAATATATGGAGCTCTTATAAAAACTAGCTTTGATGGCTTGTCATCCAGTGCTTTTATATTATCTACAGTGATAAAGCTATCTAGCTGACTTCCATAGGCATTTCTTTTGACAGTGATATCCATGCAGCCAAGATGAACTGTAGGGTCGTCTACTAGTTTTTTGGCTAGTAATATCATTCCTGCGCAGGTACCCCAAACAGGAAACCCAGATTCTATTTTTTCCTTTAGAGCTTGCTTCATATCAAAATCGACTAGTAGTTTTCCGATTGCAGTGCTTTCTCCACCAGGAAGAATTATTCCATCGATACCTTCAAGCTGCTCTTTTCTTCGTATTTCTACAGCTTTATGACCTAGCTTTTCTATATGATTTACATGCTCGATAAAAGCTCCTTGAAGAGCGAGAACCCCTATTGTTTTCATATTAATAACCTCTGTCTGCCATTATATCGTCTTTCGCTATAGAATATACATTTATACCTACCATAGCTTCGCCTAGATTTTCTGATACCTCAGCCAATATTTTAGGGTCATTGTAATTTGTTACAGCTTTTACTATGGCTGCAGCTCTCTTTCTTGGATCTCCAGATTTAAATATTCCAGAGCCTACAAACACACCATCACAGCCTAACTGCATCATCATAGCAGCATCGGCAGGAGTGGCTACTCCACCAGCAGCAAAATTTACAACAGGAAGCTTTCCGTGCTCATGTACATAAGTCACTAGCTCTATAGGAGCCTGAAGCTCTTTAGCTGCATTCATCAGCTCTTCCTTAGTAAGTCCCTGTATACGTCTTATCTCACTGTTCATCATACGCATATGGCGAACTGCTTCAATTACATCGCCTGTTCCAGGCTCTCCTTTAGTACGAATCATAGAAGCACCTTCTCCGATTCTTCTAAGAGCCTCTCCAAGATTCTTTGCTCCGCATACAAAAGGCACATTAAAGGCTTTTTTATCTATGTGGAGACTAGGATCTGCTGGTGTAAGCACTTCGCTTTCATCTATGTAATCCACGCTCAGAGCTTCTAAAATCTGAGCCTCTACAAAATGCCCTATACGAACCTTTGCCATTACTGGTATAGATACAGCAGCTTGAATTTCTTTTATCATTTTAGGGTCAGAGGCTCTAGCTACTCCGCCATCTTTACGAATATCAGCAGGTACTCTTTCTAATGCCATAACTGCACAAGCTCCAGCTTCTTCAGCTATTTTAGCCTCCTGTGCATTTGTTACATCCATGATTACTCCGCCCTTTAGCATCTGAGCTAAGTTTTTGTTTAAGTCATAACGATTTTCCATTGTATTGCCTCCTTTATGTAAGTGTATCGATAATTGTATTGGTGTTACTCCTATATATTTCCATATTATTTGGAAAATTACAATACAATTATGATAAACTTACTAAAAAAGGAGAATTGAATCGATACGCATCTAGATTAATTATTTATACTATTTGCATATCCTAGCTCTATAAGAAGCTGACTTAAAGATGCTCCGTCTATATATACCTCTGCTATTACAGTGTCTTTATCTAGATTTTGAGTAACCTTTATGCTTACATTTCCGGAAGCTAAAAGCTCTTTAATTTCATCTAGCTTAGGATTTGAAATACTGCCTAAGATACAAGCTCCACCAGTGTTTAAAAGCTTATTGTCTTCATTTGAGCACACTACATTTGCAAGCTGAACTTTTTTAATTTGACCATCGATATTCATCTCTAGGGTAGTAATATCTAGTACCTTTATTGAGCTATCAGCAGCTTTAGCTTCTGCCATAGTCATATTAACAGGGTCAGAGTGCACATATACATTCATACGAACAGGGTCCCACTTAATATCGTAATTCAGAGCATTTGCAACAAAGCTAAGAGGAACCATAGTTCTACCATTCACTATTATAGGGGGATAGTCTAGATGCATAGGATTATCATCTATATATGCTAGCTTGCTATTTATAGATAGCCTTATAATAGAAGCTTGTTTTCTTATGATTACGCTTTGATTTCGCTCATTCCAAGTGATTTTGCAGCTAAGAGCATTTCCTATAGCAGAAATGGGAACTAGAGTTCTACCACTTCTTATTATAGGAGGAACGTCCATTTTTAGGGGCTTATTATCTATGTAGACACCTATGCTGTGGTTTGCATACACTGGAGATGAACCATAAGAAAAAGTAAAAATTGATATGAGAATAATAGTGATAATTCCGAGCTTATGCAGAAAAGATTTAAATAAAATGTTGTTTTTCTTCATATAAAGTTCTCCTCTAAAATATTTAAAAAATTATTAATTTAATAGTATACTAACCTAGAGGTCATTACAAGGGTCAAAGGTTACAATATTATTGACAATCAGTGGATTTTTGTATAAAATGATACGAGGCGATTTATGATGAATAAAGATTTTTTTATGAGAGAAGCTTTGAAAGAAGCTTTAAAAAGCTATAGCATAAATGAGGTTCCAATCGGATGCGTAATAGTCAAGGATGGAGAAATCATAGCAAGAGCTCATAACAATAGGGAGCAAAATAAAGATCCTCTAGGACATGCAGAGCTAATAGCAATAAAAAAAGCAGCTAAGCATCTAGGTGGATGGAGACTAGTTGGCTGTGATATGTACGTTACTCTAGAGCCATGCATCATGTGTAGTGGGGCAATCATGGATTCACGTATAGAGAATCTCTACATAGGAGCAATAGACCCTAAAAGAGGATGTGTATCGAGCTATCTGCCTATTTTAAAGGACAGAATGATTCCTCATAATGTAAACTATGAATATATCAAGACTATCAGTCCGTACATCATAAAGAGATTTTTTAGGCATCTAAGAAAAGCCAAAAAGAAAACCTTAATAGGTAGTTAAAGAAGAATACACAAAATGTATTACAGCAAACAAATGATATAGATAAAATTCCAATAATTGATGCACTAATTAATAAACTATGGAGAGATGTCCGAGTGGTTTAAGGAGCTCGCCTGGAAAGCGGGTATACGGGGAACTGTATCGGGGGTTCGAATCCCCCTCTCTCCGCCAATAAATTAATGTGACCTTGTATTTGACCGTAACGGTTGAAAATACAAGGTTTTTTATTTTCCACATTTTCCGCATA
>NZ_FUYN01000002.1:87871-147516 GCF_900168025.1 Acetoanaerobium noterae
CACCACTTAAGCAGTATATAAGCAGTATTGTTATACAGGATAGAGGTGTATCAGTGGTTGTGTCTTATAGTCTGATAATCCCCCTCTCTCCGCCAATAAATTAATGTGACCTTGTATTTGACCGTAACGGTTGAAAATACAAGGTTTTTTATTTTCCACATTTTCCGCATATTATCCATTTTTTCCATATATTCCGTAGGATAAGCAGTAAATAAGCAGTAAATTATAAAAAATCATTTAATTTTTTCACAGCATCTTCTTTTACATCAGACATAACATGCGTATATATGTTCATAGTAGTTTTTATGTCTGCATGGCCCAATAGCTTTTGAACTGTTTTTATTTGTACCCCAGCTTCAAAAAGTCTAGTAGCATAGCAATGTCTAGTACCATGATAGTCAATATCTGCAAGATGTAATTTTTTGCATATAGCATGGAGATTTTTAGCAGGCCTTTTATTTGTTATATAATCCCCATTATCAGGATTATAAAAAACTAAATTCATTTTATTTATTTCCTTATCATTTTTAATAGTTTTGAGAAGCTTTATAGTCTTATCTGGTAGAGGAATTTCTCGATTTGATTTAGATGTTTTTGTGATAACTATCTTATCAATCCATTCTCCATTTACTTTAATTTTTTGTAATTGCTTATTAACCCTTAATGTTTTAGTTTTAAAGGATATATCATCCCAAGTTAATGCTAAAGTCTCCCCTAGTCTTAAACCCGCTCCAAAATTAAAAAGAATCATGTTTCTGATTACTTCATCTTCATATTTAGATTCATATAAATAATCTATCATTATCTTTTGTTCTAAAGCTGATAAAACTTTTATTTTATTGTTTTCTTGTTCTTTAAATTTTATTCGTTTTGCTGGATTATTTTTCATGATATTATCTATAACTGCAACTTCAAAGCAAGATTTTATTAAATCATTAATATATTCAATCTGACTAACACTATTTTCAGCTTGCAAATCTGAATAAAAAACTTTTAAGTCTGTATATGTTATCTCTTTCAACTTTGTGTACAAAAAAGGGGCTTTTTTTATATGATTATTATATAAACTTTCGTATTTATAGAAACTTTTTTCTTTTATTTCACCTTTTTTTATTCCATATAACCATTTATTAAAAAATTCATCAAAAACTATAGTGTCGGAATCTATTTTTAAACCGTATGAAGTTCTTTCGAATTCACTCTTTTTCTTAATAACTTCAATTTTAGTTTTTCCATAAAATGTTTTTTTCTTAGGTTTACCAGTCAGAGGGTCTTTTCCAAGAGTTACCTGAGATACCCATCTTTTTTTATTATCATCAAAATAAATAGATCCTTCGCCTTTACTTCTTCTTTTTTTCTTTTTTCCTATATCTTTTTCAACTTTTTCCATATAAAACCTCCATATAAAAGAAAAAGCCCTAAGGCTTATTAAATAGTTTTATTTTTTCCGTAGAATATTATTCCTTTTTCAAGTTTTTTTCTATAGGAGCATTGCAAACCAAGAAGCTTATTAGGTTGAACACATTGCTTAGCATCGCTACACATTTCGTATCTAGAGCAGCAAGAAAAATCTGATAATGAAAATACTGACTCATATATGCATAACATTAACTCATCAAATACAGGCAATAAATCTTGATATTTTACCTGCAACCAAATTGTAGCTTTATTTACTTTATAATCAATTTTGTTATTATCAAGGAAATCTTTATAATATTTCTTAATAAGTAGATATTTAATGCCCTTTTTTTCTAGTTTTTTAAAGAAGATTTGTCCTGTAACTAAATAGCTTATGTCATTTATATTTTTTCTTATCACGATATCTTCATATGGAAATCTATTATCATCAAAGCATTTTTTTATTTTATCAAGTAATAAATCATCAAAATTATCATTAATAGTTTCAACAAAAGTAATTTGATTATCCATTATATCCCCCACTTTTTATAAGCTTAAGAAAATCACTTTCATTTATCACTTTAATACTATGCCCCTCAGAAATAAGCTCATAAGCTCTTTCTTCTTTTGTGCTCATGCCATCATCACCAACTAGACTTATATCCTGCTCACCAACTATAAGATAATCAACTTTTTTACTTACTCCACTTTTTATAGTTGCGCCTATATCACAAACTATCTGCATAGCTTGTTTTCTAGATAAATGCTTTAATTCTCCAGTAAAAACTAGGTTTTTATTAAAAAAAGGATGTTTTTCATCAAAATTTTCAACATTTGGTGCAATTTCTTTAACAGATATTTTTTCAGGATAATTAACTTTCTTATTAGGTCTGTATGACTTAGGGACATTTACACCATAGGGAAATCTGTTTACTAAATTGATATCTTTATTAAGAATAAAATGTTTTATTGAATCAATACCGCAATGATCTAAAAGAGAAGTTACAATATAAGCACATGCAATAGCATCTTCTAATGCATCATGGTGTTTAAATTCATAGCCATAATAATCAGCTATATTACTTAATTTTCTTCCACAATCAGGATTTAACTTCATGGCCATATTCATACTACAAATATATTTAAAATTTGGCATGTCTATATTGTATTCCTCAAGACATGCTTTTAAAACTGTCATATCGAATAAAGCATTATGAGCAATAATAATATTGTCATTTTCAAAATAATCCTTAATTTCTATCCATAATTCATCAAATTTTGGAGATTCTTTAACTTTTTCAGGCGTTATTCCATGTATTTCTATATTATTTTCATCAAAAGCTAAAGAAGGCGGATAAATATAAGAACAATACTTATCAACTATAATTCCATCAGCTATCTTTACTATACCTATTTGACATGCACTATTATGTTTCATATTTGCAGTTTCAAAATCGATAGTTACGAAGTTCATAAAGATATCCCCCTTTAATCTTTAAGCGTAATTCAAATCTGCTGATTTTTCCATTGGTGTATGTTGCATATCTATTCCTATAAAATATCCTATCTCAGGTAAATGATGTTCTATATGATAGATTTCATGCATAAATACGCTGCACTGAGTTTCATAATTAACATTTCCATTTAAAACTATTACATAATTTTGTCTTTTGGTTTTATAAACCATTCCCAATATATTCTGATTAAGATGATTGACTACGGCCAACTTGATATCATAAGCACCTAATATGTCGAAAAAAGACAAGTGACCGCTTAATAGCGAGTTAAGTAATCTATTTTTCATAGCTGCTCTCCTTGATTAGTTTTCTGCATCCTCTTCATCTTCTATGGCTTTTATTATTTTTATTATTTGTCTTATGTCTTTTGGAGACATTTCTTTAGTCTGCTTAAACATAAGCTGCAAATCTTCTCTTTCCTTTAGTACTTCCCAAAATTCTAAAAGCTCAGGATCATCTTCTATAGAATCTTTTATTCTAGCATGAGACTCATAAGGATTTCTAATTTCTGATTTTCCCAAGAGGTAATCAATTGAAACATTGAAGTATTCAGACAAAGCAATTATCACTTTATCGTCTTTAGGAAATCTATCATCAGATTCATAATATCCAATTACTCTTTCAGAAATGTTAATGATAGAACCTAATTCTTTTTGAGTAATTTGCTTTTCATTTCTTAACATTTTCAGCCTATTGCCGAATGTCATGTTCATCACCTCTATTACTAATATAACAAATTGTTCTTGATATTAAATATAATAGAACAAAAAATTCTATACACTGTTGACAAAGAACAAAATGTTCTATATAATTAAAGAACAAAATGTTCTTGAGAAGGAGGTTTAAATTTGGAATCAAAAAATAGAAACAGTATTGAAAAATTAAGAAAACAAAAAGAAATTACACAAGAAGAACTAGCTATTAAACTAGATGTAACAAAAGATTATATATCTATGATTGAGAGAGGAGCTAGAACACCTAGCTTTAAACTAGCAAAAAAAATAGCTGATTATTTTAATACAACAGTAGATGATATTTTTTTTGATAACTAAAAGAACAAAATATTCGAAAAAGGAGAGATATTAATGATAGGGGATGTGGTTGGCTACAACAAATTTCGAGTTGAAATTCTTAGTGGAGAAAAGGTGGTAATTATAAATTTTGAATCTGAGCAGGAATATATGCACTGGTTGAATAACGGAATGGCATTTAATACAAGAGGCGTGATATTCGATTATGAGAATAAAAAAATAATCGAATTCTTGCAATAATTTGAAAGGAGCAAAGATATGGAGCATATTTCTTCTATAATCAAAAGGTTTGGGGATAAGCTAAATTCAATATCTAGAACAAATGTTAATTAGTAAAAAGTAGATTTTGAAAAAACATTTTAGAGTTTTTTCGGAAACTCGTGTAATTACTAGGTAAAAAAATCAGCTTCAAAGAATTATATCAATTCTGAAATTATTTTTTAAACTTTTCAATTTCATGCGTGTAATAGGTATCAAAAAGAAAGGAGGTCAAAATTTATATGAATCTAATGAGCGTAAAGGATTTATCTGCTAACTACAACATTAAGAAGAGCACTGCATACGAAATGGTTAAAATCAAAGGGTTTCCTGCTGTACGAGTTAATTCTAAATATTTTATTATCCAGGAAGATTTTGAGAAATGGATAAGAAGTAACATTGGCAAAACTGTTATGTAAAAAAATAAGCCAGGGCGGCTGGAAAGGACAAGCTAATGAAATATATTTTCTTCTATGAGCTTATAGACTGGACTAAGTTTGCAAGTAGTATGGAACCACTGCTAGGCGAGGGAGGCGGAATAATAATATCAGCTTTATTAAAAATAGTATCTATTTTAGTAATCACGCCACTGTTTATTATTATTCCTTGTTTATGTGCTTACTTAATTATAACAAGCATGAGAGGAGCATACCATGAGAGAACATTGCATAAACATCTACAAAACAGCAAGAGTTAATGCTAGTTTAACGCAAGAGCAAGCATCTGAGCTGCTAAATGTATCATGTAGAGCTTTATCAGATTACGAAAACGGTAAATATAAAGTTCCAGATGATTTAGTAGTAAGTATGACTGAAAAATATTATGCTTCATGGCTGCCTATAATGCATTTGAAGAATGTAGCTATAGGACTCAGTTTAGATAATGTAACTTTTAAGGAACTATCAGGAAGTACAGTAGGGTTTCAAAGCTCACTAGGACACATACAGGATGTATTAAGGCACTTAATTGATGTAGTTTCAGATGATGTTATTGATGAGCATGAAATTAAGACAGTAGAGCGTATACAAGATAAGTTATTTGACTTATTAATATCAACACTAAATTTAATTGTTTCACTGCAAGAAAAAAGCCCATCACGAGCGGCAACTCATAAAGGGGCATAAGAAATATTCTAAAGATATTATACCACATAGATTTTATTAATAAAAGTAAAGGAGGTCTTTTTATGCATATATATTTGCTAAATACCACAAGAGGGTGGTCTTATGAATGATTTACCTATAGTACCTAATTACTACGCTATTATCCCTTCAGAGGTTCGATATGATAGCAAACTTAAAGCTAATGAAAAACTTCTATTTGCAGAGATCACTTCATTAACCAATAAAAAGGGTTATTGCTATGCATCTAATGAATATTTTGCATCACTATATAGTACTAGCAAAGAGACTGTAAGTAGGTGGATATCTGGTTTAGAGAAGAGAGGATATCTTAAAAGAGTAATCATTAAAGATAATTTAGGTCAGATTATTGAGAGAAGATTATTCATTAATACTTTAGTAGGGGGTATTGACGAAAACATCAATAGGGGTATTGACCAAAATGTCAAAGAGAATAATAAAGATATTAAATATATATATAGTATTTTTGAAAAATGGAATTCAAAAGAATTCTTAATAAAACATAAAAAACTAAATAAAGACATGGAGCGTTATTGCTTAAAGGCCTTACAAAGTTATTCTGAGGAAGAAATCATTCAAGCTATTGATAGATTAGATTCAGCTATAGCAGATGAAGATTATTATTACAACCATAGATGGAGCTTTTATAACTTCTTTAAACAGTCTAACGGATTATCAAGCTGGCTAGATGAAGGTCAACAATACAATAACTATCTAGAGTTTAAATCATCTGGTGTAAAAGGTAAAGAATTTAAAAATAAAAATCAGGGAGATACAGACATTAAATTTAGAAGAGAGTTATAGAGGAGGATGTTTTATGGAGGCAGTGCAATTAGAAAGAAGTATATTAGCTTGTTTTTTCTTAGACCAAAGCTTTCTTAAGGATATAGATATTTTAAATGAGGATGATTTTACTGTTAATGAACATAGAAAGACTTTTGCAAACCTAAAATCTTTTGCTAAGACTGGGCTAATTCTTGACTTAGTAACCTATACATCACAATTTAGGGACGAAAAGATAATTTATTTATCTCACTTAGTTTCTCAAGTAAATGCAAGCTCTAAGAACTTCTATGATTACTGTAAGCAGCTTAAAGCTTTTACAAGTAAAAGAAAGCTTTTAGAGATTACTGAAAAGATTAATAAAAATATAAATGATCCTGAGATTTTCGATATAGCCGAAAGAGAGATTCTTAGTATCAGAGATAACAATAAGAGTAAGCAGATGTACACCTCAAGAGAGGTAATAGATATTGTTGTTCAGCAGACTTATGACAGAGCACAAAATCCAAACAAGCTATTAGGAATAGACACAGGGTTTAAAAAGCTCAATGAGGTTATAGATGGATTTCAGCCAGGTTTTCATGTTATAGCTGCTAGGCCAGGAATGGGGAAAACTAGTTTTGCGATTGATATAGCTTTGAACTGTGCTCTTAAGAGTGATAAAAAGGTTGGTTTTTTTACTTTAGAGTTGAGTAAAGAACAGATATATCAAAAGATGTTAATTCAAGAAACGATGATTGAAGGAGACCACATTTTTAAGGCTAGAATGAATGACAAAGAGTGGGAGAAGTTTAACAGGTCAGCTTCAGTTCTTTATAACAGCAGAATATTTGTTTCGGATGATATTAGCAAACTAGAAGAGATTGTATCACAAGCTAGAAGACTTAAAAAACAAGAAGATATTGATATTGTCTTTATAGATTACTTGCAGCTCATAGATTGTAGTCATGGATTAAATGAAAATGAGAAAACAGCTAAGATTTCTAGAACTTTAATGGCTTTATGGAAAGAGCTTGGGATTCCAATAATTGCGATTGCTCAGCTAAGTCGAGGCCCTGAAAGCAGAAATGATAGAAGACCGAGATTAGCCGATTTAAGAAACTCAGGACAAATTGAGCAGGATGCACTTACTGTAATAATGCTCTATCGTGATGAATATTATGATCCTAACAGTAAAGACCAAGGCAGAGCTGAAGTACTAATAGAGAAGAATCGCTTCGGACCTACAGGAATGTTTAAATTAGGATTTGTAGGACCTATGACGAAGTTTGTGGATATCGAAAGGGTGGCTAATAGATGATAGAAGGCAAAAGCTACGAGATAACTATAAAATTAAACACTGCAAAGAGCAAAGTTAAAATGAGAATGAAATTTTTAGAAGAGCTAAATAACGAGCTATATTTATTTAAACATCCAGCAGGATATAAAGAATGCTTCTTAAAAAAATTACATGGAATTGACTACATGATTAAGGAATAGGGAGTCAGTTATGAAGAATATACCTAGAGAATTAATAAAAGAGTATTTGGATGTAGTAGAAAATCTATATTTTAAAGGAATTAGCCTTGATAAAGCAGTTGTTTTAGGCAAAAGGTATTTGAACATGAGAATGAAGTAGAAAATACGCAATAGGTTGAGAGGCGGATAATTATGAATAAAACTAAAATTGATTGGTGCGATATGAGTTGGAATCCAGTGACAGGTTGCTTACACGATTGTAAGTACTGTTATGCTAGAAAAATTGCAAAGAGGTTTGGACTTCACATAGAAACAAGTAATTTAGAAGTTCTAGAAAAAAAGTTTACTCATGAAAGTAATTGCATAATGACAGGTGAAAAAGAGTCAATAGCTAGCGTATATCCATATGATTTCCATCCTACATTTCATAAATATAGATTAGATGAACCTAAAAAATATAATAAATCAAAAACTATATTTGTTGGTTCAATGACAGATCTATTTGGAGATTGGGTTCCAGATGAATGGATAGCGCAGGTTTTTAATTCTTGCGAAGAATCTGCTCAACATAGATATTTATTTTTAACTAGGAATCCTAAAAGATATTTAAATCTTGCAGCTGAAAAAAAGTTGCCATACAAAGAAAATATATGGCTAGGAACTAGCTTAACAAAACCATCTGATGAATATGTATGGTTTGAAAACACTCCATACAAAACATTTGTAAGCATAGAGCCTATACTTGAGCCATTTGGGGATTTAGAAAGTGGGATTATGCCAAATTGGATAATAGTAGGAGCTGAGACTGGAAATAGAAAAGGAAAAGTAATTCCTAAAAAAGAGTGGATTATGAAAATTAAAGAACAATGTAATTATTCAGGAGTACCAATTTTCATGAAAAAAAGTCTAAAGGAACTAATGGGAAATGATTTTGTGCAAGAATTTCCTTGGGAAGTTACACAATAGGTTGATATTGAGAAGGAGTTGAAAGTATGCATATACCTGAAAATATAAAAAATGCTATAAGAAAAGCTGGGAAATATAATGCAATGGCTGCCAAGAATAATGCAATAGCAAAAGCATGGGTAGAAAAACAAATTTTAGATGAAGAAAAGTATTTGGATATTTGGGTTGATGCTATTGAGATAACAACAGACGGCTCTGAGGAATTAATAAAGTTTCTTGAAAATGATTGTAATGGTTTTGATTAGTTTGAAACGCAATATAACCAGAATGCGAGGGATGATTTATGGAAACAACTTGGTACGAGGTTACTTGGCAACGCAAAGACAGAAAAACCGAAAAAGAGGGATTTACAAAAGAATTCAATGATATAAAAATAGCTATGGAAATGGCTGAATATATGTTAAGCGTAGAAAACAATGAAAATGTAAGAATGTTTAAGTATACAACAATTATGGAAGAAATTGAGATTAATAACGGGTAGTGGCAATAACCAGAATGTGAAGGAGGATGAAAGAATGAAGCGTTTTCCAAGAGATTGCGAAAAGGACTGTAAGTATTATCATGAGTATGATATGTCGGTAGATGATTATACGGCTCAGTGTTTTTTATTAAAAGCGGGATGCGATTTATGTGATCAAGAGTATTGTTTTCTTCTATGTCCTTTACCAGAAAGTGAGGAAAAATAATGGAATTCAAGCAAGAAGATATAAAGCTTAATGTAATCCAGGTCAACTGTAAAGGATTGGGGACAACTGAAAACAGAGACAGGTTTGTAAAAGTTGAACATATCCCTAGCGGTATTACTGTTACTGAATGGAGCCAATCTCAACCTAAGGCAAGAGACCTTGCAATGTTTAAACTTGAACAATTATTTAATTTATGGAATAACTCCATATAAACATAGAAAGCGAGGATAGATAATGGATAAGTATAAATCTGGCTTTACTGTTGAAGTTATAGATGGCGAATGTAGTGTGTGGGATATGGAATGGTTATTTGATAAAGAAAATAGTGCAGAAAATAAATTAGTGTTTATGGGCTATGATGCAAATTTATATCCTGCACCTAATTTCAGCACTTGGAAAGAAGGTAAATGGAAGCAAAAGCAAATAGATGCTGCATTAAGAAGAGCAAGAGATTTTGAGGGTGAAGTTTGGTTGGATGATGTAAGGATTAAATAACCAGAAAGTGAGAGCGAGTGATGAAGGTTTGGGAGAAAATGAGGGAATTTAAAGAATCAAACGCAAGCAGAAATGTAATTAGAGGTTGGTGTTTATCCAATAGAATTACACCAGATTTAGTAACTGATGTATTAGATATGGTTGGGAAAGATGCTGAGAGTATAGAAATAATAGCTTATGAAACAGAACAAAAAGATGCTTATCAATGGCTAGATAATTTTCTTGATTCTGAATTCATTTAGCGGTTGAGAAGGGAGAAGAATAACTTATGGCTAAAAAGCTACCAGTTCAATATCAATGTGAAATATGCGGTAGAGTATGGGATGGTTTGAATGATGCTGTTATATGTGAGCATTCGCATAATAGAGTTGAAGAAGTGGTTGCAAGCTTCTTTGAAATACCTGAGAGGTTTAAATATCCAAATAGGATTGATTGTAAAATGCAGGATGGTGAAATAGTCAGTTATATCAGATTCGGAGGCAAAGTATGAAATTTGATTATGATGATATGCTAACTAGCGAGAAGCAAGACTCTAAAGGAAATATTATGAGGGAATGCACTAGCTGTGGGGGAAGAACAATCATGGTTTATATGGAATACCAATACTACAAGGTGTTATGCGAGAACTGTGACGAAACTCCTCCTAGATTTAAAGAGAAGAGTATGGATAGAGCTATGAAGAAATGGAATAGTGGTTATTTTTTTAAACGAGCTGAAAGCGAGGAATAGTAATGAAATATCAATTTAATACTAATAATCTTAAAGTTATAAATCAAGCGACACTCATTGAGGTTGCAGAGGTTGAAACGGAATATTTTCTACCATTTCAAAATCAAAGTTGTGAAACTATTGAAAAGGCAGTATATGAGCTACTAGATTGCGCAGCTACTAAAGGTACTGACGAAGAAAGCTTAATTTATCTATCTAAGTTAATAAATGTACTAAAAGAGCCTTATATAATAGACATTTTTGAATATAACAAGAAAATTGATGAACTCAATAAGCTTAAGAAATTGATAATTACTGAAATAAATGACATAGCATTTAATACTAGTGGTGATTATTAAATAAGAAAGTGAGGCTGATTGAAGTGGATTACTATTTTATAAGTGAAGAGGATTATAAAATAGCTGAAAGTAATGGAATCAGTAGAAATGTAGTATATCAAAGAGTAAACAGTTATTGCTGGGGCGTTAAAAGGGCAATAACTGAACCTATAAGAAAGCTTAAAAAGCATGATGAGAAGATTATAAATAAAGCTTTAGAAAATGGAATAAGTAGAAGAGCTTATTATAACAGGCTGAAAAATGGATGGAGTGTTGAAAAAGCTTCATCCACTCCGATAATGTCAAAAGAGGAAATATACAAAAATAATGCTAAAAAGAGTACGAAATATCCAGAATATAAATCTCTAGCTGAGGAAAATGGAGTGCCTTATTCAACTTTCATAAGAAGAGTTAGAACAGGATGGGACATAAAAGATGCATATACAATAAAACCAATGTCAAAATCTGAGGCTGGGAAAATCAATAAAAGTAATAATAAATACTTATTTTTAAATATGAATTAAGAAAGGAGAATGTGAAATATGACAAAAGAACAAATAAACGATTTACAAGAATGTGCATTGATGGCTGAAATAGGAGAAGATAAAGACTGCTCGACTTGTTCATGTAATGGATGCATAGCTGAAAATCAAAGCAATCTAACGGCAAATGAATATCAAAAGGCAGCTCTTAGGACTGCGAATAGTGAAAATCTAGAAGATTTATTACTAAATGGTGTTTTAGGACTTTGTGGAGAGTCTGGAGAAGTGTCTGATCATATTAAGAAATGGAAATTCCAAGGACATGGTTTAGATAAAGAAAAGTTATTAAATGAATTAGGGGATGTATGCTGGTACATAGCAGTTTTAGCAAAAGCCCTAGAAACTGATTTGGAAACAGTAATGAATTTAAATATAAAGAAATTAAAAAATAGATATCCAAATGGCTTTGAGTCTGAAAGGTCAATTAACAGGGAGGATTAAAATGAATAATGTAACTTTGATAGGAAGAAGTACAAGAGAGCCAGAATTAAAATACATTCCATCTACAGGAAATGCTGTTGCGACTTTTTCAATCGCAGTTGATAGAGATTTCACTGGTAAAGAAGGTAAAAAGCTAACTGATTTCTTTAACATAGTAGTATGGGGTAAAAGTGCAGAGCGCTGCTCTAAATATTTAGGCAAAGGCAAATTGGTAGCAATTAAAGGTAATATTCAAAATAAAACCTATGAAACAAAAGAAGGAGAAAAAAGATACATTACCGAGATAGTATCAGAAAGATTGCAAATACTTGAATGGGAAAAAAATAATACTGAAGATGCTCAAAGTTTTAAACCTGATGAATATAGCCAAGTTGATTTTGATGAATCAGAGGTGCCATTTTAGGAGGTACTATGACAGAAATAAGGTGTATTAAATGCAATAAGCTATTAGGAGTCATAACAGTCAATAAAAGACATAATGATTTTAACATAATCATAAAATGTCCTAGATGCAAATGTTCGCATGAGTATATTGTTAAAATTGAAAAATTAGAGGACCAAGAGTCCCAGGGTGCATAAACCTTGGGGCTTTTTCTGTTATTTGGAGGTGATTTAGTGAATTATGTTGAGCCAATACGAGATTATAATAAGCTTCAAGACATACTAGAGTACTTGAAGTATGAAAATAAAAGAAATTATATCATGGTAATGATAGGTTGCTATACAGCTCTTAGGATATCCGATATTTTAAGGCTGAAAGTAAAGGATGTTAAGAATAAGAAGAATATAACTATGAGGGAACAAAAGACAGGTAAACAGAAAATAATACCTATTAACGCAGTACTAAGAAAAGCCTTAGAAGGTTATATAAAAGATAAAAAAGAGTATGAATATCTAATTAAGTCTAGGGAAAAAGAGAATAAGGCTATTACTAGAGATACTGCATATAAGATTTTAAAGGACATTGGAGAAAAGTTTGAATTAGAGAATGTGGGAACTCATACTCTTAGAAAAACATTTGGATATCATTTTTATCAGCAGACTAAAAATATAGTAGTGCTGCAGGAGTTTTATAATCATAGTGATCCTTCAGTTACGCTTAAGTATATAGGAATAAATCAGGAAGCAGTTAATAAAGCTGTTTTAAATTTTGATTATAGGGAGTAGTTTTATTATTTTTTTATCTATTGAGTTATACATATTGAGGAAATGTATAATTCATTTTTAAGAATATATTTGAAAGAATGTAAAAATACACAAAAAAAAGAATTTGGTGAGTTATACACAATTAAATGTTTATGTATAATTCAAAAAAGCAGGTGAAAACAGTGAAAACTATTGAAAACACTAGGATTGATAAGGCTGAATATAAACGAATTATGACTAATAGAATAAATGAGGTACTAGAATCTGAAAAAGGGACTGACTTCAACGCATTGATTTTTAAAGGATATATAGAAAAAAACGGTGCAAATAATTTAGTTTTAAGCCTTAATCAAGAAGGGCATAGGGTTATCACACCATATGGAACTAGAAAGTGGCTTACAACTGATATAAGAGAGTGGGTTTTAAGAGAGGAAAATCAAAAGAATATCAATAAGGATTTAGCAGATATAGTAATTACTATGATTAACTACACGGGGAAAGCAAGTTTTGAGCAGAGACTTTTTAGAAGCATGAAGAAAGTTTTTAAACTTTAGGATGTTGGAGGGAATGTTTATGTGCGTAAAAGATAAACTTCAAGAATATTTATGGATAAATAGAAATATTGAGCAACTAGAGAATGAATTATTAGTTATAGAATCAAGGGTAATGAAAGTTACACCAACTCTTTCGAATTTGCCTAAGATGAAAGGATATAATGACACATTAGCTGAAAATGTAGGAAAAATGATTGAACTTCAGAATATAATTAATAAAAATCTCAATAAACTATATGGATTGAAAGTAGAGATTGAAACTTTAATTAATAAACTTCCTACTAGAGAACAGTATTTAGTAAGGGCACGATATATGGAAAAAAAGACATGGGAACAAATAGCAGTTGAAATGTGTTACAGTTGGCCACAAGTACATAGGATACACTCTAATGCACTTAGAATATTAGAAATTAAATCATGATACACAATGATACACTGTTTTAAGTTATTATGATATTAGTTACGAGTGCATATAAGTAACCTCCTTACCCTATAGAGTCTCTAAAATGAGGCTCTTTTTTCATGCAATGAGGTGAATCATGAAGGTAATAGATAAAATAGGACACTTTAAGTTAGTAAGAGATTCACGAGATTTTATTGTAATAAATGAATTAGGAGATTATTCAGCTCATGCGCATTTCAAAAGTGAAACAGGTGCTAGGGATTGCATAAGGTTAATCAATAAAGGACTATTGCCTAGGAACGAATATTATAGAAAAGCATGTAAGAGACTATTGTTTCAGCATGAATATGATAGATTGATTGAAAGAAATAAAGAAAAATATATTAATGTCAACAAAGGTGTTAGGCGTTAATAGAAATGGTTGCTGCTTATGCAGAGGGAAAGAATATCCTACATAAAACGATGGCCAGGGGCGGGAGGCTATGGATATACAAACAAGAATACCTATTATATAATCTAAGAAAATAATAGGAGGTATTAAGTCAATGAAAAAAATACTAATCATGCTAGCAATGGCGTTACTACTTACTGGGTGCCAAGCTAAAGAAGTTTCGCAAGAAATCCAAGAAGTCAAAGAAGAACCTAAAACTAAACAGACATTAGATGTTAATGTGATAGGTGTGACAGAACACACAGAAGATAAGTGGGATGAGCTAGAAGATGGTAAAAAACTAATATTGTTAGAAGTAAGCATAACTAATAATAGTACTGATGATTATGAATTTAATCCTAACTATTTATTACTAAACATAAACTCTCAGAAAGAAAGTATAAGCGATAAAATACCTAAAGATACAGAAGTACTGAACGGTGGTTATATTAAGCCTGGAGAAACGCTCAAAGGATATGTATCTTTTGAAGTAATGGAGAATATAACTGATTATGAGGTATATTACGAAGATTATGGCGATAACAGTTTCAAAGTAAAATAGGTGATAGAGTGGCAAAAGAATATGCAAAGAAGTTTTATAAATCAAAAGCATGGCAGAAATGTCGTGCTTCTTTTATTGCAAAAAGAAAAAAAATAGATGGTGGAATATGCGAACACTGCAAGAACCAATTAGGATATATAGTCGACCATATCGAAGAAATTAGTCCATTAAACATTAATGATCCTGAGATAACACTTAATCATAAGAACCTGCAGTATTTATGCTTGGAATGCCACAACATTAAAACATTTAGCAAGCACTCAGCATTAAGAGAAGGATTTGCGTTTGATGAGAACGGAGATTTAATTTTTACAGAGTCCCCCCATAAAATTATTGATTGATTTTTGCCAAAGGACCGAAGGGGAACCTCTGAATAATACACGGGGCATTTTCACAAGACCCCCCACCCTATCGAAAGGAGGTGATTTGAGTGGCAACGAAAAAAGCTTCAACAAAGCTCAAGAAAACAATAGTTAGACAGCCTAAAGAACCCATAAAAGAAAAAGATAAAAAGATTAATAATGAGATACGAAGACTTACAGGAATTTTCAAAGATATAGAAAAAAATAAAAGGTTGACCAGTAAGGGACTTATTGAAGAGGCTGCATACATGAAAGCAACACTCGTAGAACTCAAAGCCTCTATAGATGAAAATGGACCAATAGATGAGATGCAACAAGGAGAATATTCAATCCTTCGAGAACATCCAGCTTTAAAAGCATACAACAGCATGGTTCAAAGATACACAACTGTGATAAAACAACTTTCAGACTTATTACCAAAAGAGTTACCAAAAGAAGTCTCAGATGGTTTTGATGAGTTTGTAGGTGGTAGAAGTGATTAGAAATAATCCAGACATAATTTATGGAAAAATTAAACCTACTGTTGATGCAAAAGGATTAAGACATTATCCAAAAGATTATAATCCCATAATCGAATATTATGAGCAAATAAAGAAAAAACAAGCAATTGTTTCAATAAAAATTGAAAAAACCTATAAAAAAATAGTAAATGACATAAAAAATTCAAAATCGGAGTGGTACTATAGCACAGCTAGAGCAAATCATATTTTAGAATTTGCTGAAAATTACTGCAGACATTCCAAAGGTAAGCAAGGTGGAAAGAGAATTACTCTAGAATTATGGGAAAAAGCTTTTCTTGCTACTATATTTGGATTTATTAACATTGAAGGAATTAGAAAATATCAAAGAGCAGTACTGATAGTAGGTAAAAAAAATGGTAAATCTTTATTAGCGTCTATAATTGGACTTTATTTGCAAATAGGAGACAATGAGTCAGGTCCTGAAATATACGCAGTTGCGACTAAAAAAGACCAGGCTAAAATCATATGGCAAGAAGCTAAAAGTATGGTTAGGAAATCCCCAACTCTTAAAAAAAGAATTAAGGCGCTTACTCATGAACTTGATAGCAGAGAGTACAATGATGGAGTTTTTAGACCTTTAGCGAGTGATAGTGATACTTTAGATGGTCTTAATGTTCATGGTGTATTAATGGATGAGTTCCATCAATGGAAACATGGTAGACCACTTTATGACATTATGGCTGATGGTATTACTGCGAGAGAACAGCCTCTTATTTTCATGTGTTCTACTGCAGGTACGATAAGAGAAGACATTTATGATGAAATATATGAAGAAGCAGAACTTACTATTAATGGATATGATCTAGAAGATGGATTCAAAGATGAGCGTTCTATTTACTTTGTTTATGAGCTAGACAAGAAATCAGAGTGGGAAGATGAGAAATGCTGGTATAAAGCTAATCCAGGACTAGGAACTATTAAGAATTTAGTAACTTTAAGGGATAAAGTCAACAGAGCTAAGAAGAACAGCAATCTAGTTAAAAACTTAGTATGCAAAGAGTTTAATATAAGAGAAACATCAACAGAAGCATGGCTTTCTTATGATGAGCTTAATAACCCAGCTAAGTTTGATATAAGCTTACTTAAACCTGATTATGGAATAGGAGGCAGTGACTTATCAAGTACTACTGACTTAACTTGTGGAACGATTATTTTTATGCTGCCTGAGGATAAAACTATATATGTAGAGCAAATGTACTGGATGCCTGAAGACTTACTAGATATAAAAATAAAAGAAGACCACATACCTTATGACAAATGGGTAGAACAAGGTTTGCTTAGACTTTGCGAAGGAAACAAGGTTCATTACAGAGATGTTAAGGAATGGTTTGTTGAAATTACTGAAAAGCATGACCTTTATATTCCATATCACGGTTATGATGCATGGTCAGCAACTTACTATGTTGAGGATATGAGAAACTACTATGGTAAGAATGGAATGGAATCAGTAATACAAGGCAGTAAGACACTTTCATCACCTATGAAATCATTAGGAGCAGATTTAAAAGCTAAAAGAATTAATTATAATAATAACCCTATAACAAAATGGTGTTTAAGTAACACAACTGTTGTAATAGATAAAAATAATAACATTCAACCTGCAAAAGGAGCAAGTAGTAAGAAAAGAATAGACGGTATGGCAAGCTTATTAAACGCATATGTAGTGCTTGAAAGACACTATGATGAATATATCAACTTAATTTAAGGAGGTGAATCATGGGAATATTAGATAGATTTAAAAATAAAGCTGTTACTATCACGAACTACAAACTGATTACTCAATCAGGGAGTGGTTTTTTTAATTATGACGGAAAATTATATCAATCTGATATTGTTAGGGCTTGTATAAGGCCTAAAGCTCAAGCAGTTGGAAAAATTATTGGAAAGCATATAAGAGAAGACCCTGCTGGATTAAAAATAAATCCAGAGCCATATATTAAGTTTCTTCTAGAAGAACCTAATCCATATATGACTGGGCAAATGTTACATGAAAAAATGACAATACAGCTAATGCTCAATAATAATGCTTTTGCACATATACAAAGGGATGAAAATGGATATCCAGTAGCCATATACCCTATACCTGCTAATTCGGTAGAGGCTATTCAAGATGAAAACTTTAATTTATATCTTAAGTTTCAAATGGCTAATGGTAGATCATACACTTTTAAGTATTCAGACATAATACATCTTAGAAGAGACTTTAATTCAAACGATATATTTGGAGATAATCCAGCCACGGCACTAACACAGCTCATGGAGATAGTGACAACAACAGACCAAGGGATTATAAATGCAATAAAAAATTCCAATGTTATTAAATGGCTGTTAAAGTTCCATACTACTCTTAAGCCAGAAGATATCAAGAAGCAAACAAAACAGTTTGTAGATGACTTTTTAAAAATAGAAGATGCTACAGATGGTAGTTCAGCAGGTGCTGCAGCCACAGATGCTAAATTTGATGCACAGCAGGTAACACCCAATGATTATGTGCCAAATGCTTCGTTAGTTGATAAGACAATAGATAGAATTTACAACTTTTTTAATACTAATAAAAACATAATCCAATCATCTTTCAACGAAGATGGCTGGATTTCTTATTATGAGGCTGAAATTGAGCCAGTTGTAATGCAATTATCAGGAGAATATACAAGAAAGATATTTTCCAGAAGGGAGCGTGGTTTTGGAAATAAGATTGTATTCGAATCAACAAATCTTTCTTTTGCTAGTATGCAGACAAAACTAGGTTTAGTTCAGTTTGTAGACAGAGGAATAATGAATCCTAATGAAGTTAGAGAAATCTTAAATCTAGCTCCAATAGCAGAAGGGGATGTCTATGTAAGAAGGTTAGATACTAGACCAACAACAGAATAAGGAGGTGAAGCATGGCAAAAGTAAGAATAGCAGGAGTAATAATTTCAAATGACCAGAAATGGATATATGACTGGTTCGAAATGGATTCATTCTGTCCAAATGATTTACGAAAAGCTATCACTGATGAATATGAAACTATTGAAGTTGAAATCAATAGTGGTGGTGGAAGTGTGTTTGCAGGAAGTGAAATTTATACAGCATTAAAAAACCATAAAGGACAAGTTAATGTAAGTATAGTTGGCTTAGCTGCAAGTGCAGCAAGTGTAATAGCTATGGCAGGTAAAACAGTTAAAATGTCTCCTACTGCTCAGTTCATGGTGCATAATGTTTCAGCACAAGGAGAAGGAGATTATAGAGACATGCAACATATGGCAGACATACTTAAGACTGCAAATGAAACTGTTGCAAGTGCATATATCTTAAAAACTGGTAAATCTAAAGATGAAATCTTGGCCATGATGGATAAAGAAACATGGCTAACAGCTGAAAAAGCTAAAGAGTATGGTTTCATTGATGAAGTTATGTTTACAAATGATGATTCTAAATTTCAGCTATTAGCTAATTTTATGCCAAATATCATTCCTACAAATGTTATTGAAAAAATGGTAAAAGAAAAAGCTCAAGCCGAATTAGATATTTTAAAATTGAGAGGAGAAATACAATGAACAGAGAAAAATATTTACAGATGAGAAATGCATTAATGACAGAGGCTCAAAATCTTTTGAATGAGGGCAAATTTGAAGAAATGAAAGCTAAAAAAGCTGAGATTGAAAAATTAGATAGCGATTTTGAAGCTATAGCAACTGAGCAAGCAAATTTAGCAGCACTAGAAAACAAAGCAGTGCCATATAACCCTGAGAATTCTGCAGTTAATCCTATAGGAGCTAAAGTAGTAGGAACAACCGAGCAAGACAACAGCAAAGTAGATTATGAGACTGTATTTGCTAAAGTAGCACTGAAAAGACCACTTAATAATGCAGAAATAGAGGTTTATAACAAATATAACCCTGAAAATGCATATACTCACAATACTACAAATACTGAAATCATGATTCCTGAAACTGTAATAGCTGGAATCATGAAAGAAGCTGTAGAACTACATCCTATACTAGGAGATGTAAGAAAACTTGGAATTAAAGGAATCGTTAAATTTGTAAAACACACTGGAATTGTAGCTGGAGATGCTAAATATTACACAGAATCTCAAGTTGTTGAAGATGAAGAAAATACTTTTGGAGAAATTGTTCTAGGGGGACATGAGTTATCTAAGTCTGTTACAGTAAGCTGGAAATTACAAGAAATGGCTGTTTCTGATTTTATTCCATTTATTCAAGAAGAACTTGGTGAAAGAATCGGAGCTGCTAAAGCACATGCTATAGTAAGAGGTAACGGAACTGACCAACCTACTGGAATTATTACTGCTCTAAAAGCTCAAACATTAACTCCTCAAATAAAGACTTATGCAACTACACCAGGTTATTCTGATTTAACTGCTGCTATGGCTAAGATAGCTTCGGAGTTTGCTGGCGGTGTAAAATTTTATGTTAACACTAGCACTCTTTGGAACAATCTTGCTAACCTGCTTGATGGACAAAATAGACCTATTTTTATTCCAGACCCAACTTCTGGTGGAGTAGGAAGAATATTTGGTAAAGTAGTTGAAGTTGAAGATGCTTTATTAGATGGGGAAATTCTTCTTGGGAATTCAGCTAAAGGTTATATTGTTAATACTCAAGAACAAATGAGATTAGTTACTGAGCAACATGCAAAAGCTAGAACTACTGATTTCGTAGCTTATGAAGTAAATGACGGAAATGTATTAGCTGAAAAAGCATTCGCTTTAATTGAAAAGGCTGCAGGTTAAATATATGGCTGGGAAACCAGCCTTTTTTATTTAGGAGGTGAAGCATGTTAGTAGTTAAACATGAATTTCAAGATAAATACTCAGGAAAAGTAATAAAAGTAGGTACAATACTTGAAATAGAAGACGAAAACAGAAAAAAAGACCTACTTAGCAGACAATTAATTGTAGAAGCAGATGTATTAGTTTTGAAGCAAGATGATCAAGAAGAAGAAAGCGAACTTACAGTAAAAGAAATTAAATTAATGCTAGAGGAAAAAGGAATTGAATATACTCCTAGAGATAATAAAGCTAAGTTATTACAGCTTTTAAAAGGAGATAGTTAATGGAGGGATAATATGCTAGAAAAAATAAAAATGTCCCTA
The DNA here is from genome assembly GCF_900168025.1 of Acetoanaerobium noterae. Taxonomy (NCBI): domain Bacteria; kingdom Bacillati; phylum Bacillota; class Clostridia; order Peptostreptococcales; family Filifactoraceae; genus Acetoanaerobium; species Acetoanaerobium noterae. The sequence continues at coordinate 108,713 of NZ_FUYN01000002.1, forward strand.
AGAATAAAGCATACGGCATTAGATGATGAATTAATAGACATGATAGCTGCAGCTAAAAAGGACTTAGCTAGGGTAGGCATAATAAATATAACTGATGAAGATACTTTAATAATTCAAGCTGTTAAATTGTATTGCAAATGGCATTTAAACTATGAATCTGATGCGGATAGATACAAAGAAGCATATACATCAATGGCACAATCATTGTCCATGAGTGGTGATTACAGTGTATAACGAGATTATAAAGCTAAGAAAGATAGATAGAACCTATGATGAGGTAGGAGAACCAATAGAAACATCAACCGAAATAGAAGTTTATGCCAAGATATTAAGTATAGGCCAACAGGAATTTTATATGGCTCATACTGCAGGTTTAAAGCCTGAACTAAAGTTTGAAATAGCTGATTATTTGGATTATCAAAATGAATCTGAAATAGAGCATGAAGGCAAGATATACAGAGTGCTGAAAACTTACAGAAAAAGTTCTAAAGCTTTAGAAATAACAGTCTACGGAGGTGTAGACCTTGCCACTTCCTAATGCCAAAATGAAAATAAATAAAGATGGAGTTAAGTTTGAAAGTAATGTAGATGCAGTAATGTATTCAATGACTGAGTTATCAAGAGCAGCACTTAGAGATACGGCAAAATTCCTTAGAAAACGGATGGTAGAAAAGCTAAGAAATCTACAAGGAATGAGAAAATCTAAAAGACCTTATAGCTCTACACAGTACTGGGTTAGAAAAAGAGAAACAGATTTGCAAATAGGATTTAAGCATAACACCTGGTATGGAGCATTTCAGGAACTTGGAGATAGAGGACAGCCAAAGAGAGATATATTAAGAGGAACTGTTATGGAAAATCTTGATGAAATACAGAGAATACAAGCACAATATTTATCTGCACTAAATCAAGAAAAACCAGATATACCAAGTGAAGAAGAATATTTAAGCCCACAAGGAGAAGAGTAATATGAGAGAATTGAAAAAGCAACTTAGAAATACTCTCCTTAGCATATGCCCTAATGTTTATGCTTTTGAAAAAGCCCCAGCAGACGGACCAGTACCATATCTAACCTACGATTTAGCACAAGGTACAAATATAGAAGACCAAATCGTATGGATTGTAGATGTTGATATATGGGATAAGAACATAAATGAAATAAATGTTGATGATCTAGTAAAAAAGCTAAAAAAACTTAATAGATTTAATTTTATTAACGATAAAATTCAATTTAGCATGCACTTAGATAGAATTATTAACACTAAATCTGAAAGCCTAGATTGGAAAAGAAAAACGGTAGTGTTTAACATTAGATATTATGATAGGGAGGTATAGAAATGCCATTACAATTTACTGGATTTAATGCTAATACAGCAGAAAATTTACTACTAGATGCTGGAGCATTATACAAGAATTTAGACGAAACACTAATGACAGGAACTCTTATAGGAGCAACACAAGGCGGTAATACATTTACAGCTAAACCAAATATGAGAAACATTCCAATTGACGGAGTTAAAAGCACAAGAGTAAAAGGACTTAATGTTATAGACAGCTGGGAAGTAAGCTTAGCAACAAACTTGCTAGAAGTCACAAAGGACACATTAGCTATGGCACTTGGAGCAGTTACAGTTACATCAGGAACTACTCATGATGAGATTACTGCTAATAACTATATTTTAGAGACTAACTATCTAGAGAATATAGCTTTTGTAGGAAAGCTTAGCGGAAGTGATGATCCAGTAGTTATTATTATTTATAACGCTTTATCCACTGAAGGTCTTAGCCTTAATATGCAAGATGCTTCAGAAGGTAAAATTCCAGCTACATTCTACGGACATTTAGATTCAACTGAACTGGATACTCCACCTTTTAAAATACTATATCCTAAACCAGTAGTTACACCATAGGAGGATTAAATGAGAAGATTACAGACTAAAGATGTTTTCAAGGTTAGTAAGATTATTAAAAAAATGAATCTAGATTTCACTATAAGTGAAGGAATGTCGCAACACGAAGCTGGAACACTAGTTATCAAGCAGATGGCTGAAAACATGCACATGGCAGAGGCTGAAATAACAGACTTTATGGCTGATTTAGTAGGCATATCCGCTGAGGAATACGCTAAGTTACCTCTAATAGATACAATGAAGTACTTTGAAGAGTTGAAAGAGCAGGAAGATATCAAAAGTTTTTTATCATTTGTGGGCAAATTAGATACATAGAATTGTATGATTTGCTCTTAAAAAGATATAAAAGCTTAGATGCTGTAATGGAATTAGATGTACTTGATGCAATAGAGCTTATAAAGAAAGCGTATCAAGAAGAAGAAAAAGAAAAATTATGGCAACTATATTTAACTAAATATCCTTACATGGATAAAGAAACTTATGTATCTTTTGAGGACTTTTGCAATCCATCTAAGGTTATTAATAAGACATATGAAAACAAGACATTTGAAGAAATAGTAAGTGAAGCAGAGAGCATATTAGATAGTCTTAGAACTAGATAATGTACTCTCTTTTTTTACCTTTACGCAAGAAAGAAGGTGAAGTATGGAGTTATTTAAACTGTTTGGAAGTATCCTAGTAGATAATAAAGCAGCTGATGAATCTATATCTAAAACAGAAGGCAAAGCAGAAGGACTAGGCGGAAAACTAACAGGTATGATAGGCACAGCGGCTAAATGGGGAGCTGGCATAGTTGCAGGAGCTGGAACAGCAGTCGGAGGTATGTTAGCACTTGCTAATAAGACAGCAGAGACAGCCGATGTTATTGATAAATTAAGTGAAAGAACAGGAATAAATAGAGAAGAATTACAAAGATGGAAGTATGCAGCTGAACAATCTGGTGGAGATATTGAAAAACTAGAAGTAGGTATGAAAAAATTATCTGATGTTATGGATGGTGCTACTAATGGCTCTAAAGCAAATGTAGAAGCATTTGATAAGATTGGAATAAGCCTAGATGATTTAAAAACAAAATCTCAATCAGAAATATTTGATGATGTTATGAATGCACTTGCAGATATGCCAGCAGGAGCTGAAAGAAACGCATTAGGTAATGATTTGCTTGGTAAATCATATACTGAGCTATTGCCACTTTTAAACGCAGGTAGCGAGGGTATGACAGGACTTAAAGAAAGAGCTGATGAATTAGGCCTAGTTATGTCAGAAGACATGGTTAAAGCTAATGTCGTATTTGGGGACACTATGGCAGATGTTAAGGCTGCTTTTGGAATGGTTTTTATGACTATATCAAATCAAATGCTACCTACATTACAAATATTTTTAGATTTTATATTAGATCATATGCCTGAAATTCAAAAAACTTTTGAAATAGTATTTGATGTTATAGGCAAAGTCATTGAAGCAGCAACACATGTAATAATGGAATACTTGATGCCTTGGCTTGAAAGTTTATTTGAGTGGGTAGAAGCTAATTTACCAGCTATTCAAGCTATATTTGAATCAATTTTTAATACCATAGGCGAGATAATAAAGGCATTCGTACAAATAGCCACAACTATTTGGAATAAATATGGAGAAGACATAAAACAGATAACAGAAATAGCGTTTGGAGCTATAAAAACAATCATAGAAACTGTTATAAATATCATCAAGGGAATTATAAATGTTGCCCTTGGACTAATTACAGGTGATTGGCAAAGAGCATGGGACGGAGTTAAGCAGATATTCAGTAGTGTTTGGAATGGGATGAAAGATTTATTACCTCAGCTATTAGAAGGAATATATGCAGTCTTAAGAGGTGCATTTAATGTCTTTAGAGATTTAGGCAAAGGCATGTTTGATATGGTGTGGGAAGGTATGAAAAGTGTTTGGAGTAGTATATCAAATTGGGTAAGTGATAGAATGACTGATTTAAAAAATGCTTTAACATCTTGGAATACTACAAGTTCAAAAATGAATACTAGCAATGTTAAAACAAGTAAAAATGAAGGCTCTCACTTTACTGGACTTGATTATGTGCCTCATAATAATTATGCTGCATTGTTGCACCAAGGCGAGAGAGTTTTAACAGCAAAAGAAAATAAAGCCATGTCAACGGGCACAGGTCAGAAAATAGAAAATAATTTTAATATATCAAGCTTAGTTGTTAGAGAAGAAGCAGATATTAAGAAGATAGTAAAAGAATTATATAACTTGCAGAAACAAGATGCTAGAGGAAAGGGCGTGTTATTTGCATGATGGGATTCACATTTAACAATAAACATAGCTCAGAATATGGCATATATATAAGGTCAATTGATAGATCATTAAGACCTGAAAAAAGAAAAAACTTATTTCTAATTAACGGAAAACATGGATATTTAGACTACGGAAATGAAACTTATGAGAATAGATATATCTCAGTAGAATTAAATTTCATAAAAAACAGTTTAGAAGACTTAAGAACACAAGCAAGGTCTGTAGCAGAATGGTTATCGAAGCAAGGAAATTTGATATTTGATGACGAACCTAATAAAGCTTATCCAGCTAAAATCTATGATGCTATTAGTTTAGAGCAAATCAATACAACTGGAGTAACAAGTGTAGTATTCGAATGCCAGCCATTTGCTGAAAGCTTACAATTTAATCAAGTAAATATTCCAGAAGTTACAACAAAGCCCTATGAAATACCTGTTAATGTTTCAGGAACCTCAGAAACTTGCTGTATCATAACGATAAAAAACACAGGTACAACTAATATAAATAATATAACAATAACAAGAAAGGCGGCGATTTAGATGGCAAGTGCAAGTAATTATCTTGAAGAGGCTATACTAAATTATTTTTTTAGAAATCAGTCGGTAGCTCAACCTACGCAAATCTATTTAGCTTTATATATAAACGATCCTACTGATGCTGACACTGGTACTGAGGTAAGTGGTGGAGCATATGCGAGGCAACAAGTAACCTTTGGAGCACCAACTCAAACAGGAGATAAGGGAGTAATAGCTAATAACCAGAAGGTAGAGTTTCCCATTGCTTCTACAGATTGGGGCCAGATATCTCACTGGGGAATAAGAACAGCTCAAACTGGTGGAAATCTTTTATGCAAGGGTAGTTTTTCAAGGGTCGAGAATGTGCTTAGTGGTAATAGATTTACTATTGAGACAGGTAATATACAAGTGACAATGGAATAGGAGGTGGCTTATGTTTAATAGGCAACCTTTTAATCGTGGTAAGTTTAATGTAAGCTCTATTCAAACCACAGGAGCATCAGGACTAGCTCAAATGAGTTTATCGACTCCATTGGTTAGTGCAAGCAAGATAATATCAGCAGGAGGAATATCTAATCTTAGTCTTAAGAGCTTATCAGAAGCTACTATAAATAAATACAGTCCTGCAAGTACTGCAGCTATGACTATGGGGTATACCGCAAACGGAACTAAAGCTTTCATTGTTGCATGTGATGATGCAAACATGGTGCTAGGAGCTTCAGCAAGTCAAACTTTATCAGGAGAGCAGGTTATAAAATTAGATAATTTAGTATTAAAGCCTGGTGAAGAACTTATTATTAATACATGCGATATGACCGTGACTTTAAATGGTCAAAATGCAATGCAGTATTTCAGCTCTGATAGTGATTTTATAAGCTTACTTAATGGACTTAATACTTTAATCTACAGTGATAGTAATGCTTCTAGAAAAGCAATGTTTGATGTCATATGGAAAGATAGGTGGTTGTAGTGAAGAATCTTATCAGAGTATATGATAGAAACATGAAAAAACTAGCCTATCTTGATAATGCATATGCAATAGGATATCAGCTCACACTCAATGAGCTATGGTATGCAAATTTTAGTATGCCTGCTGATGATCCTAAAAATATTTATTGTCAGCCATTTAATTATGTAGAAATTTATGATGATAATCAAAGAGTAGAGCTATTTAGAATTATGCCATCTACTCTTGTTAGAAGTAGTCAAGGGGATATCAGTTATCAATGCGAGCATGTACTTGCAACATTGTTAGATGATGTCCTTTTTAAATATCACCAAATAGGAAATATTGGTGTTGGAACTACTACAGTGCTTAGATATATCTTAGATAGACAGTTAGATAAGAAATGGCAACTTGGAGTATGTGAGTTCGACAGAAGGTTTGAATATAAATGGGAAAATGAAAATTTACTAGCAGCTCTTTTTAGTGTACCTCAATGCTTTAACGAAGGTTACAGATGGGAATTTGACACTAAAGGCAGTGTATGGAGAATCAATTTAAAAAGACTAAGCACTGAAGTAAAAGCAGATGTAACATACAAGAAAAACATGACAGAAATACAAAAGGAAGTTGACCCTACAACTGTAGTAACTAGGTTATATTGTCTTGGCTATGGAGAGGGAGACAATCAACTTGGAATTGAAAGTGTAAATAATGGAGTCCCTTATTTAGAAAGTAATGGGCAAACAACAACTTATGGCATTAAGTCTAGCATACTTGTAGATAAAAGGTTTGAAAGTCCAGAAACATTAAAAGCTTATGGCCAAGCATTACTAAATCAACTTAAATATCCATATAAATCTTATACTACTAAAGCAGTTGACCTTTATAGAAAAGATAATAAGAAATACAGTAAGTTCTTTCCAGGGGACATTGTAAGGATAATGGATAAAGAGGATGACATAATAGAGGATTTACCTATTATAAAAGTAAGCAAATCAGACATCACAGGTAATCCAGGAGATATTGAAATAGAAATAGCAAATAAGACAAGAGATGTAGCTGGAAGCATATCTGAGCTTGCAGATAGAGCTAGAATAAATGAAGTATATGCTCAAGGTGCTACTAATCAAATGATTATTCCCTATGCTGATAATGCTGACAATGCAAATCCTGCAGTCATGAGGATATATATACCTGGAACTATGGCTAGGATAAATAAGTGCATACTAAACTATCAGCTAGAAGCTTTTAGGGCTTATAGCAAAGCTATAGGAGGCGGTGGTGCTAGTGTAACATCTACAAATTCAGGAGGAGGCTCAGCAACATCTACAAGTTCAGGCGGAGGTTCTTATAGTTCTACTGATAGTGGAGGTGGTGAATATAAAACTACTCAAAACGCTAAAGAGGATATTGATATTAGGGAATATACCTTTGGCTCTTATCCACCAGTTTATGTAGACCAAACTGAAACTGAGGACGGTCATAGTCATGGAATACCTGATCATGCTCATAGAGTTAGTATTTATGGCCACAGTCACGGATTTAATGCCCCATCACATAAACATAATTTTGAAGTTAAAGACCATAGCCATAATGTAAATATCCCAAATCATCAGCACAGTATAAGTTTACCAAGTCATATCCACGAATTGCAATTTGGGATATATAGAGGAACTACTGCAAATAGCGTGACGATTAAAGTCGATGGAAAGACTATTCCTCAGACTAGTCCAGGGCAAGATATAGATATAGTAGCTTATCTTGCGACTGATAGTGGTGGAAGGATAAATAGAAATACTTGGCATACTATAGAAATTATTCCAAATGCACTTACTAGAATAGTTGCCAATGTATTTATGCAAATATTTACAAACAGTAGAGGAGGCGGTGATTATTAATGTTACAAATGTATAAAGGTGCTATAAACTCGCCTGAGACAATAATAACTAACAATATCAGCAATACAGATACACTAATATATGTACAAGACGAAACTAAGGTTCCAACTGACTTACCAAATCTAATGGTAATTGGGACTGGAATAAGTGCTGAAACTATAAAAGTACTAAGTATTTCAGGTCTAGCTATCACTGTAGAAAGAGCTTTTCAGGGGACTGCTAAAACATGGAATGCAGGAACCACTATAGCAAGAAATTTTACTGAATATGATTATGAAGCTTTGAAGAATAATGTAGAAGAACTTGCTGATAATCAAGGAGATTTAGCAACTTTAATCACTACTGATAAGACTAATTTAGTCGGGGCAGTCAATGAACTTGTTTCGCAATCGGCACAACATGCGCAGGGAAATGCCAATAAAGCACATGGTGGATTCAAAGGGGCTTTGGTTAAGCGGACATCGAATATATCAATTGCAAACACAACATACACTTCTGTCCCATTTCAAGAAAGCGTCTATGATAATAGTATGTTTTTTAATGCCACTAATCCTACAAGACTAACTATTCCAGAAGGTGTAACGAAAGTAAAGTTAAAAGGTTTTGCTCATTGGTCTCCGAATAACACTGGGGTTAGAATTGTAGCTTTATTTAAAAATGGAAATATAATTGAGCCGAGAGATACAAGATTGGCTCAAGACGAATCTTCGCAATCTTTTGAGTCCCCTACGTTTGATGTTATAGCTGGTGATTATTTTGAAATGAGAGTTTTTCATGCTAGGGGTTCAGCACTTGATTTAAGATTTGAAACATATTTTGCTATCGAGGTGGTGGAATAATGAAAATTGAAAATGTTTTAAGAAACAAATTGCACGATGAATTAATAGAAAAAGGCATAGTATTAAAATCAATAGAGGCTATTGTAGGTGATAGCCAGATAGGCGCTGATATCGATTTCGCAGCAGGTATAGACATGGATTTAGTGCAACAAATCATAGATACACATGACCCAACACCATTACCACCACAGCCGACAGAATTTGACAAAATAAGAATAGAATCAGCTCAAGCAAACGCTGAGTTATTTGAAATGATGCTATCTATGGTAGGAGGTATGTAAATGTTTACAGAAGAAAGCAAACTTGTTAAAGACTATGTACTTCTTATTGTAAATAATTTAAAAACAATAGACGATGTGCCTAATTTCCAAAATCTAAAAGAGGTAGTTAGAAATGTTTTGGATAAAAAAGTTGTTTAATTTAATCAAATTATATTATATATTAGCGAAGGAGATGTTTTATATGACATTCACAACAAAAAGTAGAATAGCAATATCTTATTCAATTTTAATACTTGCAGGACAAATAACAATAGATGATGTTCCAGATGTAGGAAATTTGAGGGTAATAGTTTTAGAGATTCTTTCTCAATAGTTTAATAGTGTGTATTAGTGTGTATTAATACACACTTTGGTGACAAAATGTTATTTTTTTATTATAATCCCCTTAATGACCATAGGTTTAGGGGGAAATTAAATGGCAACCAGAAGGCAAAATATTTCTTTAGATCCTGAAGTATTTGAAGAGTTTTGTGAGTATGCAGCAAGAAAAGGAATAAAAATATCAACCTGGGTTAATCAACAGATGAAAGAATTTATTGAACAAGAGAAAAAATTAGAAGAAGAGAAAAGCACTAAATAAGGTGCTTTTTTTATTACACAATAGTCGATATTATTCGCTATTAGTTAGGAATAAGTCATACTAATGGTTACAAGTATTTATTTTTAGATACAGTTAAAAATTGTGAAATATAGCCTCCATTTTTTACATGTATAAAAACTTTTTGTTTTTGTGCGTGTAATGTATAAATGGAGGTTAATCTTTATGATTAAAAAAACTTGTGATTTATGTGGTAGAGAATTTGAGTATCCCTTATATGCATATCTTTGGGAGAAGGTAATCTGTTTTCAATGTGCTTGGGAAACTGAGTCTGATATTAATCTTGATGATGTAGTTATATTGCCTGTTGGAGGTAATCACTATGGACAATAAAGAGCTAATAATAATCAAGATAATGGCAAATTTAGGAGAAATAGCTGACATTGATTCAAAAAGTATGAGAGCTATTTTGGATGAAGCATTTAACGGATATTTAGTTGAAAAGGAAAGCTATGATCTAGTAGTTAGCGATTTAAAAGAAAAGATAGCTTATTTCCTAGCCGCCAAGAAAATCGATGGAGTAAAGCTTAATACTTTGTATAACTACAATCTTAAACTACAACATTTTGCAAATAGAGTAGTTAAACCAGCATCTATGATAACAACTCATGATATACGCTATTATTTAGCATTGCTTGGACAGGAGAAGATTTTAAAAGAGTCTACTATGGCCACTAATTTTAGTGTCTTAAAATCGTTTTTTAGCTGGATGGCAAACGAGGAAATAATTGATAAAGACCCTATGAGAAAACTTAAGACTCCAAGCTTAAATAAAAGGGATTTAAGGCATGCATTAACCAGTGAAGAATTAGAAAAAGTTAGAAATGCATGCAAGACAATCAGAGAGAAATCATTAGTTGAGTTTTTATCTAGCTCAGGGTGTAGACTTACAGAGCTTCAGCAACTCAATATATCTGATGTTGATTTCAATGAAAGATGTGTTGAGGTACTTGGTAAAGGAAATAAGAAAAGAGTGGTTTATTTTAGCCCTAGAGCAAAGTTATTTATACAAGAGTATATTAACTCTAGGAAGGATAAAAACCCTGCTCTATTCGTTTCTTATCGTGCTCCTTATATGCGTTTAGGAGCAAGAGCAATACAATTAGAAATTAAAAGACTTGGAGAAGCAGCTAAGCTTAATAGAAAAGTGCATCCGCATTTGCTCAGGCATACTTTTGCTACTTTAGCACTTAATAGCGGTATGGATATAACTGTATTCAGAGCATTTTGGGGCATGAGAGTGTAGCAACTACTCAGATTTATGCTGTCATGAATAAGGACCATATCAAGTCAGAATATCGTAAATTAATATCATAACCAAAAGAGCCGCATGGCTCTTTTTTATTGTAAAAATTGGAGGTAAAAACATGGGAGAAAGTGCAGCTGTAAAATTAATAACGACATTTTTTGGAACTTGCATAGTATATGCGTTTGGAGGCGTGGACTTGATACTTAGAGTGCTATTATTTTTCCTTGTGCTAGATTATACTACAGGCCTGATGAAAGCTTTTATAAGAAAAGATTTATCATCCGCAGTGGGTTGGAATGGGTTGATGAAGAAAATAGGCACTCTTATAGCTGTTATAGTTGCACATCAGATGGATAAGATTGACCCTACTGGTTCACAGCTGTTTAGAAATGCTGTAGTTACTTTTTTTATAGCAAATGAAGGGGTGTCTTTAGTAGAAAATTTAGCGATTATTGGTGTGCCAGTACCTTCTATACTTAAAAGAGCATTAAAGGCTTGGAAAGAAGAAACGGAGGTGAATTAGAATGTTAAAAATAATTATTGACGCTGGACATGGAGGAACAGACCCAGGAGGTGGCTCTAATTTTTTTTGGAAAGAAAAAGATTTAGCTTTAGAAATAAGCTTATATCAATTTAAAAGGTGCAAAGAATTAGGAATACAAGCAGAACTCACAAGAGATAAAGATATGTTTTTAACTCCACCTTATAGAACCGACCTAGTGAAGAAAAGCAAAGCTAAATACTGCTTAAGTAATCATTTTAATGCTGCAAGTGATAAAAAGGCTAGAGGAGCTGAAATAATTACTTCAATTACAAATGATAAGGTACTTGCAAATAAGATGTTTGAAGAAATGAAAAAAATAATTCCAGGAAGAAGAGTGTTTGATAGAAAAAACGATAAAGATAATGACTATTACTTTATGCATCGTCTTACTGGAGATGTAATAACATTTATTGTAGAGTATGGATTTGCATCAAATGATGAAGATGTAAAAATAATAAAAAACAGTAAATTACAGCTTGCAGAATCAGTTTTAAAAGCTATATGTGAGCATGAAGGTATAAAATACTTAAAACCAGGTGAAAAACCTAAGGAGGATAGTATGGGAGTAGAGCAGTGGAAAGTAGACAATCTTAAATATCTACACGATAATAAAATGGTAGACCAGTTTGATGGATGGTTAAAAAAGATTGATGATAATATGCCAGCTTGGGCAGTGTTTTCAATACTGGCCAACATGCACAAGGTTTTAACTGAAAAAAAGTAGATACTCCTATTGAACCTAAATATAGCTATGGATTAATAGGAGAGACTCATGTTTTAAAAATAAAGCCAGAAGATTTAAAAATAGTATTAAAAAATAAAGCTATTAAAGATATTGCTGAAAGTACTGCAATCAATGGTACATTTTTTTGGGATGGAAAGCCAAACGGAATTTTAATTAATGAAGGCAAAGTTTTAGGCGATCAAGCTAGTCATGTATGGAGAGGATACCCTCAGTCGGTGATTTACATGACAAAGCAAGGCGAGGTTAAAATTAAAAGAATTAATCTAGCAGCAGAGATAATATTAGAATCTCAGTGGGCAATAGGTGGACTTGGAATTGTTACTCCGTATGGATATAGTCCTATTAGCGAAGGATTTAGTGGTGTATATAGCGATGTGCTGAGGACTACTAATAAGACCTTTATGGGTTATAAAAAAGATGAAAACCTTATATATCTATGCATAAGACCAAACTCAAGTCACGATAGAATAATTGACTCAGTGAATAATCTTAAGTTAGATTTTGCTATATCTCTAGATGGGGGTGGAAGCAGCTCTCTAAAGATTAATGATAAGGTTATAGTTTCAGGCGATGGAAGAAAAGTCAATAACTATATAACTATAAAATAGCAGTAAACCCTTGCAAACGCAGGGGTTTATTTTTTTTTGGAAAAAATTAATTTATTTTTAAAATAGTGTTGACTTATTATACTATCGATAGTATAATATAATTATAGAAGGTTAACAAAACCTCCTAAATAAAACCAAAGGGGATATGAAAAATGCTAAAAATTAAAATGAATGGACAAGCTCAAGTAATCGAAGACAGAATGGTTAAAGATTTTGGAAAAGATGAAAGTGGAAAAGAGTATTCAGTAACATTTAAAGTTTTCGAAGATTTTGATCTAGACACTAATCCAGACTTATCAGATGCAGCAGATTGGAATTCTCCAGTAGAAGTTTGGGATACAGAAGAACAAGAAGAAGTTGAAACAAAAACAGTAGAACTAGAATACTAAAATAAAAGGTTGGCGGTAAACCTAAAAACCGCCAAAATAAAAACATGGAGGAATTAAAATGATGAACTTAAAACAGAAGTATAATGAGTGGAGATTAATAGCTAATGGATTTATAGAAGAAGAAGGACAAAAAGCATATGATTGTGGAGAACCTTCAGTTCAAGAAAATTTTAGCGAATTTGTTGGCAGAGAAGTGAATTATGAAGAAATGCTAGAATTAGAAAAAGAGTGGGAAGAAGAAAACAACTGGGAAAAATAATCTTAAAAGGTTTACGGTAATCCTTTAAAACCGTATATAAAATGGGGGTAAACATTATGGAAAATAACTTAGATTGGTTCAATTTTAATTTAATGGTACCTGACTATGATCCAGATGATGAAGGAGATAATATGGAAACTAAGGCTCAAACTGAAGCAAATAAAAAGTGGCAAGAAAAAAATAGAGAACATGCTAGATATTTAAGAAATAGAAGTACTGCAAGGAATTTTATAAAAAAGCAGGCTAAGATTGAAGATATTGAAGAATTAGAAGAACTTATAAAAGCAAGAAAGAATGAATTATGTGAAATTAATTTAGATGATATTAAACATGAAAAGTGATATAATAATGATAAAGACAATACCCCTTCAGCCGATTATGGCCAGGCATGACCTGATGAAGGGGTTCTTTATTAAAAATAATTGCAATCTTAATTTAAAATGATATAATATATTGAAATAATGAATCACCACTTAAGCAGTATATAAGCAGTATTGTTATACAGGATAGAGGTGTATCAGTGGTTGTGTCTTATAGTCTGATAATCCCCCTCTCTCCGCCATTATCTAAAGTAGACACCTTGTATTACAGTTACTGTAATGCAAGGTTTTTTTAAACTTACTTTCCAAAATTAGTAAGTTTAATTTACTGTAAGTAGGTTGGTTTTAAAATACTATTATTTGTGTGTAATACTAAGCTGCTTTTAAATGTAACATGGAGGAATTTATGAGAATTTTGCATATAGCAAATAACCCCAACCTTTCAACTCAAATAAAAACTGCGATAAGAGATAGATATAATGGCTACGAGACAGTGACCTTTGATGAACTAAAAAACCACGAGAAGAATATAGATTACTACAGACTAATAATCATAGAAGCAGATTGCACATCTCAGGAGCAATGCGAGATAGTGCTAAATAAAATTCTAGAGGCAAAGAAATATCTAGTAAATACCATTATCATATCCCATGGTATGAGTGTAGCTATGAAAGAGCACCTATATGACAATGGAGTTATGGCGATTATAGATAGGGATAAAATAGACCTGAAGCGCTTTAGAAGATATATCAGCAGTATAGAGTCGGAAACTCAGACCATAGGTAGTCTTAAAAACATGAAAATAGCAGTAGTGGATGACAGTAGATTCTCCTTGCAGGTATTGCAGGATTTTTTCGATAAAAGTGGGATTCATACTGTAGACTACTACAATGATTCTGAAAAATTCTTAAACTCAGATTTAAAATACGACCTTTATGTGATAGATTTGGTTATGCCTGTTTACGATGGAGAGGATGTAATTCACAGAATCAGAGAGCAAAATAACGACGGCATCATAATCCTAGTGACTCAGTATGGAGATGTAAGAGCTATTTCTCACTGCCTGAGCATCGGAGCAGATGATTTTATACTAAAACCACTCGACTTTAAACTATTTATGCTCAGACTAAGCTCATGCATCAAAAACTACAAGGTGAAAAAGAAAAATATAAATAAGACAAATAAGCTCTACCAAAGAGCAACGAGAGACTCTCTAACAGGAGCTTACAACCGCTCGTATTTAAAGGAAAAATTTTCAAAGGAATTTCTTAAAGGCTGTAAAAATGGAGAAACCTTTTCTGTGATTTTATTCGATTTGGATTTTTTCAAGCAAATAAATGATGAGTATGGCCACCAAAAAGGAGATTTAGTGCTAAAAGGTACTGCTGATTTGGTTTCAAAGCTCATACGAAAAACAGATGTCCTTTGCAGATGGGGAGGAGAAGAGTTTTTGGTTCTGCTGCCAGGAGCGCATATTGAGGAAGCTACTATAGTTGCAGAAAAAATCAGAAGAGAAGTAGAATCTCTAAGAGTTAAAGGCGTGAAGAAGATTACCTCTAGCTTTGGAGTTACGCAGTGCCAGAAGGAAGACACTGAAGATAGCTTGTTTAAACGTGTCGATAACTCTCTCTACCTAGCCAAGCTTACAGGAAGAAATAAGGTAGTTTACGATGAGGAAGTATATATAGCAAAAGGAGGAATTCCAGTAAATATAGACTGGGGGCCTTTCTTTAGAAGTGGAAATCCTCAGATAGATAAAGAGCATGAAGAGCTTATAAGCATATCAAACGATATAATTTCAAATTGCTTTATTGAAGATAATCTTGAAGAAATTCTAGTTATGTTTAAACGACTGCTAGATCATGTATCTCTGCATTTTGAAAATGAAGAAGCCATACTTTTAGAGCATAGCTATGAAGAGTATGAGCAGCATAAAAAGATTCACAATGACTTAGTAATAAAAGCTAAAAATATGTATGATGCTTTAGAAAAAGGCCTTATTTCTCCTATAGCAGTCGTAAAATATGTAGTCCAAGACGTAGTAGTAGGCCATATCATAAAGAGCGATTTTGACTTCTTTGAGCTATTTAATAAATAAATAATTCTATAAATGAAATAATAAAAACCATATGGATGAGTTTATAGCTAATTCTATATGGTTTTTGTCGATTTTTAACAAAATTACTTAAAAATTATAAGGAGTTGAAGAGGGAAAATATATGGAGAAAAATATTAATATTTTAATTTGTGATGATAATCCAGCTATTCATGATACCATTGGCGCTTATTTGAAACTAGAAGGAATGGAATATTTTTCAGCATTTGATGGTATAGAAGCTCTAGAAATTTTTAAAAAGGAACAACCAGATTTTGTGATTTTGGATATAATGATGCCCAAAATGTTTGGTACACAAGTGTGCAAGGAAATAAGGAAAATAAGTGATGTTCCAATACTTATGCTAACAGCCAAGGGCGAAGAAATTGATAGAATTGTAGGACTTGAAATTGGAGCAGATGATTATGTAATAAAACCTTTTTCTCCAAGAGAAGTGGTGACAAGAGTTAAGGCTATTTTAAGAAGGTATCAATCTGATAGCAAAAAAATTGAGGAAAATAAAAAAATCATTAAAGTAGATAATTTGATTGTAGATTTAGATAAATATTTAATTGAGGTGGATAAATGCAAGATAGAAGCTACGCCTAAAGAAATTGAAATTTTGTACTTACTTGTAAGCAATATAGGAAAGGTATACACAAGAGAACAGATTTTGTCAAGCATATGGGGATATGATTATTTTGGAGATACAAGAGCAGTAGATACCCATATAAAAAGGCTTAGAAAAAAATTACCTGAAATTGGAACACGCTGGGAAATTAAGTCTATCTACGGAGTGGGTTACAAATTTGAGGTGCAAAATGAATAGAAGCTTGTTTAAAAGACTATTTTTGAATATAAGTATAATTTTAGTTCTAGTATTTGTATCATCTTTATTTATAGGGAGGATTGTAATAGAAAAATATTATATTGAAATAAAAGTAGATGAACTTAAACCTGAGTTACAAAAAATTATAAGTGAAATCAATGCTAAAGGAAAAACAAATACTGATTTGAATAAAATGCCTTTTATTATAAAAGCGTATGATATTTATAAAAATGATATGAATGTTTTTGAAAAACCATTTACAATCATTGACAATCATGATGAAAAACATGAGCCATATATTGAAGAAAATATAAGAATATCTATTGAACCGTTTATGAATGAAGTTTTCATGGGGAAAGAGGTAAAAAAAATAACTAGCCTAAATGCAATTGAAGGGACATCTATTGTTTTAGGTATGCCTATTAAAAAGGGAGATCATATAATTGGAGGAGTGTTTTTACTAAAGCCAGTTAGCGACTTTGCTTCTGCAATTAGGGGATTTAATATGGTCTTTTTAATTATGAGTACATTGGTTCTAAATATAATACTTGTTTTACTTTATATTTCAATAAAACCTTTGATAATTCCGTTAAAGAGCATGGTGTTTAGCGCTAAAGAAATGTCTGAAGGAAAGTACGATGTCAGAATAAAAGAAAAGGGTTATGGTGAGGTTGAGGAATTAGCAGAAAGCTTTAATATACTAGCTGTAAATTTAGAAGAATCCTCTAAGCTAGCAAAAGGGTTAGAAAAAACTAGAAGAGACTATGTTGCGAATATATCGCATGAACTAAGAACGCCATTATCTTCGCTAAGAGCAATGAGCGAAACCTTAGTAGATGGATTAATTAAAGAAGATAACGAAAAACAAAGGTATTATCAAATTATGCTTGCCGAATCAATTAGACTACAAAGATTAATAGATGATATGTTAGAACTTTCTAGACTTCAGTCTGGAAATCTATATATAGAAAAAAGTGTAGTAGATACCTCTCTTTTGATAAATACTGTACATGAAAAATTTTATACCGTTGCGGACGACTTATCTATAAGTCTTGAATTGACAGATGAAATTCAAACTCTACCTGGATCTTATACAAGCAAGGAGAGAGTAGAACAAGTATTGGTGATTCTACTAGATAATGCATTTAAATTCACTAATGAAAATGGAAAAGTTATTATTTCTGGACATATAGAAAATGATAAGATTGTAATTGGAGTTGAAGATACTGGAAAAGGTATTAGTGAAGAAGATCTTCCTTATATCTTCGAAAGATTTTATAAAGCAGATAAATCAAGAACAACACAAGGAACAGGATTAGGACTTGCTATTGCAAAGCAAATAATAGAAGAATTAAATGAGAGAATATGGGTTGAATCTCATAGAGGAAAAGGTACTAGGTTTAGTTTTACGATGGAAATTACTAAATAATTTACATTTTAGCTCAAATTACTGCCATTTTTTTGCCACAATTTTACTTTAAACTTAAACTATAAAAACAAAAAAAATGGAGGTATTCTAAATGAAGAAATTAACTGTTTTGACTTTAGCTTTAGTACTTGCTAGTTTTAGTTTTGTAGGCTGTACAAAACCTGAAGGCGGAGGATTAGGAGGCAGTTCTTTAGACACATCAAAATATACAAATAAATATGTAGATATTGCTTATGCAGACAAATCTCAAACCCAAAAGCTAGATATATACTTACCTAATGAAGGAGAAGGTCCTTTTCCTGTAATTGTTGCAATACATGGTGGAGCTTTTAAAATGGGTAGCAAAACTGGAGGAGATTTAACTTCTATGTTTGAATCTTTAAATAGAGGATATGCAGTAGTTGCTGTTGACTACAGACTTTCTGGGGAAGCAATATTTCCGGCAGCAGTAAATGACATAAAAGCTTCAATACGATTTATAAGACAAAATGCATCAGATTACAATCTAAATCCTGATAAGATTGCTCTATGGGGAGACTCAGCAGGTGGAAACCTAGCATCAATAGCTGGAACTACAGGAGGAACGGACGAGCTTTATGATCCCTCATTGGGATATGAAAATATTTCAGACGATGTGACTGCAGTTGTTGACTGGTTTGGACCTATTAACTTTTTAGAGATGGACAGTCAATTCGAAGAATCCGGAATAACTCCAAAGTTTGGTAAAACAAGCAGTGATTCTTCTCCCGAATCAGCCTATATTGGGAATTTAATAACAAATGCAAAGGATATTGTTGCAAAGTCCAATCCAGAAACATATATTTCAAAAGATGATCCGGCATTCTTAATAGAGCATGGAACTAAAGATGCAAATGTCCCAGTACAACAATCAATAAATTTTGCACAAAAACTCCAATCGGTTTTAGGTAATGAAAAAGTAGAACTAATCCTTCTTGAAGGAGCTTCACACGGAGGAGTACAATTTGAAGATAATAGTAATTTAGATAAAGTATTTGAATTTTTAGATAAACACATGAAATAAGTAAATAAAAAAACCTACCAAATCAAATAAAAAGCCATATAGATAAGTGTGATAACTAATCTAATGGTTTTTTTGTTTGGAGGTAATATTATGACTGATACTCAGAATTTTATAAATAGGCAAGAAATAATCGATACAGCTAGAATGTTAAAAGACAAGCATGTGAGATATAGCCTAGGAGCAAAAGCAGTTCCGCCAGCGATACCAAAGGAACTAGACTGCTCGGGCTTTGTGAGATATTGCTACCTAGCTGCTGGTATAGCTGTACCTGATGGAAGCTGGCATCAGTGGCATGTAAGTGAGCCTATTGATAAGTCACAGCTTGAGATAGCTGATCTTGGATTTTTGTATGATCCAAATAAAAACAGTGAAATCAACCATATAGGGCTTTATTTTGGAGATGGAAAGTGGATTCACTGTAGCTTCAGTGCAAAAGGAGTGACCGTAGATGATGGCAAGGTGTTCAAGTACTTTAGAAGATTTATAAACCTGTCAAAAATACCTGAAAAACACCTAAATACTTCACCAAATCCACCTAAATGGATGATAACAGTAACCGAAAAAGAAAAGCAGTATGCAGTTGATTCTATACATGTGCTGGCAGATTTAGGTTATATATTAAATCCTAGCGTGCATATAAAAAATCTCTATGATAGTCCTGAAAACTGGGCCCAGTGGGTAGTGCTTGCCAATATGGCTAAGGAATTTGGGAAAAAGCAGTCTTAGATTTATGAAGTAGCTTTTTGTAAGTATTGTCAACTCCTATAGCACCAAGCGGTGCACTGATTAATATAGCAACTACGGCTACAGTCAGAATTAAATTTCCAGCTCCTACCCCTGCGGCAAGAGGAACAGCGCCTATAGCGGCTTGAACTGTAGCTTTTGGAAGATAAGCTATAGAGCAAAAAATACGTTCTTTTTTATCCAGTGAAGTTCCAAGTAGGCTCACATTTACTCCAACTATTCTAAATACTAGTGCGCTTAATATAAATACAATAGAGGCTATACCAGCTCCTTTTAGATAAGAGATATCAACAGCCGCTCCAACTAAAACAAACAGCAGAACTTCAGCAGCAACCCAGATTTTAGAAAATTTTCCAGTGATTCTCTTTGCAAGAACCTCATAGGTTGAAAGTATGGTAGCAGAAAATGCCATAACTGCAAGTAACCCAGATACAGGAAAATATGGCTTTATAAAGTCTTCAAGTGAAACAAACAAAAAGGCAATGCTCAGCATGATTAGTACCTTTACAGTATCTCTGACATGAATAGCTTTAAAAACCTTCACAAAAATAAATCCAGAGATGATACCTAGCCCCATACCAGATATAATAGAAACAGGAACTAAAAGCAGTGAAGTAGGATTAAAGCCTTCGCCTCCATACATGCCCATAAAAGAAGCAAATAATACAATTACAAAAATATCATCCACAGAAGCCCCGGCCATAATGAGCTGGGGTATACTTTTGTCCTTACCATAGCCTGAATCTATAAGATGAATCATGCGAGGAACTATAACAGCTGGAGATACAGCAGCTAGCACACTTCCCATGATGGCGGCTTCTATATAGGATATATTAAAAAATAAAGGAGCAAGAAGAGTAACAGCAGTTATTTCAAATAAAGCTGGGACAAAGCACATAAGTATCGCAGGTCTTCCTACTTTTTTCAAATCCTTTATGTCGATATTAAGTCCAGCCCTAGTCAATATAATGATAAGAGCTATTTCTCTTAAATCTGATGAGATATCCAAGATATCAGGAGAAATGAGGTTAAGAGCGTAAGGGCCAAGGACAATCCCAGTGAGAATCATACCCAAAAGTCCAGGCAGTCTTAACCTGTTGAATATTCCGCTTAATGAAAAGCCTAAAATTAAAATCAGTGATAAACTAAACAGCATAGTACTTCCTCTTTTCTATATTAATTTTTTGTATTCACATTAAAAAAGAGCAGACAAATTCTGTGAATACTCACAGAAGCCATCAGCTCTAGAAAAAGCGGTTTTAGCAAATACTGCTAGGGGAGAACTTCATTCCCATAAATATAATATCATCATAAGGCAGTAATAATCAACATATATCTAGCGGAGAAACCACAATTAATACGAAGTGATTGAAGAATCAGCTATAAAGCAATTTTACTTTACAAATAGAGCAAACTTGTTTATAATATCATGAGTAGATAACTATTATCTACTGAAAATTTGTCTATAGGATTTGCTGTGCTAGATGGGGAGTTAGCGGTGCCTTGTAACCTGCAATCCGCTTCAGCAGGGTCGAATTCCTGCCAGAGTATGAGCATTTGTAAAGCTGGAAAGAGTAAGTGGTGTTGAGACCTGGGTCTCGCGCAACGGAAGACTGTGAACCCCGTCAGGTCCGGAAGGAAGCAGCGGTAAGCGGACCCTTTTGTGTGCCGCGAGGGTGCCTAGATTGAGCTAACTGCTTTGATACCGTTTATGATACTCACACGAAGGCAGGTGCACAGCTTTAAATTTTCACATATTGGACTGTATGAATCCTCATACGGTCTATTTTTATATACAAAATCAATAAATCAAGCTGTAAATCTGATATAATATTTAAGTAAGCTAATATAGATTTAGGAATACTTTCAATTAGTGTACTGAAGGGACTGAAAAGCAAAAAATCATGGAAAAAAACATGCATAAAGCTTTATATAGAATATATAGACCTACTAGCTTTATAGATATAGTAGGACAGGAACAAATAATCAGCATACTCAAAAATCAAATAAGTGAGGGCTCTGTTTCGCATGCGTATTTATTTAGTGGAGGAAGAGGAACTGGAAAAACCTCTACAGCAAAAGTATTTGCAAAAGCAGTAAATTGCACAAATTCAGTAAATCAGGAGCCTTGCCACAAATGTAGCGTCTGCGTGCAAGGCGATATGGACATAATCGAAATAGATGCAGCTTCAAACAACAGCGTAGACAACATAAGAGAGCTAAGAGAAAATGTCGTTTACACGCCTTCATATGGAAAATACAAGGTCTACATAATAGATGAGGTTCATATGCTCTCTCAAGGAGCATTTAATGCTCTACTCAAAACTCTTGAAGAACCACCTTCTCACGTAATATTCATACTTGCAACCACAGAGCCTCAAAAAATTCCAGCAACTGTGCTTTCAAGATGCCAGAGATTTGACTTCAAAAAAATAGACAAAAATCAAATAATAGCAAGAATGATAAAAATCTTAGATGAACTAGGTCTGACCTATGAAGAAGAAGCTATAGAGCTCATAGCCCAAAAAAGCGATGGCGGAATGAGAGATGCTCTTAGCCTTTTAGACCAAGCTATTGCATACAAAGAGCTGACATATCAAAATGTAGTTCATGTAATAGGAGAGCTAGATTACAGAGAGTTTCATGGATTTGTAAAAGGCATAAAAGAAAAAACTACAGTAACCTTACTTGAAAACCTTCAAAAAATAGAAACTCAAGGTAAAGACCTAAAAGTATTTACAAGAGACTTCATATCATATACTAGAGATATGATGGTATGTAAATCAGGAGCTAGTCAACTTCTTAGCCACTCAGGCGACGAAATTGAAGCTTTGGAAGAAAGTGCAGCTCTAGTAGATATGGATTTTATAATAAATCTAATAGAAACCCTGTCTGATTTAGAAGTAAAAATAAAGTACGCTACAAAACCTAAAATCCTAATAGAAGCGTGCTTTATAAGGCTTACAAAGCTAACACAAATGACCACAAGCAGTAATGAAGGGGCGACGCTTCCTCAAATAGAGGAGCTAAGCAGAAAAATAGATGAGCTTGAGCTTAAAATCAGCAACCTAGAAAAAGGGGTTCAAAAGCCTAAAGAAAAAGTAATCCAGTATCAGGAAGAAAAAAAAGCCAAGGCTGCTATGCCTTATATTGACGATGTAAGACTACAGGCAAATATAGACGACAGCGAAAAACAAAAGCTCGAGGAAGTAAAAGCGAGAATGACAGAGGTACACGAGGTCTTAAGAAAGCAAAAAAATGTTCACCTAAAGGCACTACTCATGGAGGGAGAGCCTGTACGCTACGTAAACGACTGCATATACATAGGCTACGACGATAACTTTGCTTTTCATAAACAGACTATCGAAACTCAAATAAATGCTGACCATATATCCCAGGCTCTTACAAAGGTATTTGATAAGCCTCTAAAAGTAGCATTTATATTCAAAAGAGAAATGGGAAATATAAAAAAAGACGAGATAGATGAAGAAAAAAATATAATAGAGGAAATCAAGCAGGCATTTCCAGATGTACCTTTAGAAATACGAGAAAGAGAAGACTAAATATGATATAATAAATAGAATAAAAAGCTTAAAGGAGGAATTAATTTGGCTAGAAAAGGCGGATTTCCAGGCGGAGCAATGCCAGGAAATATGAATAATATGATGAAACAAGTACAAAAGATGCAAAAGGACATGGAAAAAATCCAAGCCGAGCTATCTGAAAAAGAGGTAGAGGCATCTGCTGGTGGCGGAGCTGTAACAGTAAAAGCCAATGGTAAAAAAGAAATCGTATCAATAACAATAAAGCAAGAGGTAGTTGATCCTGAAGATGTAGAAATGCTAGAAGATCTAGTACTTTCAGCTGTAAACGAAGCTCTTCGCTCAGCAGAAGAAATGATGAGCAGTGGCATGTCAAAAGTAACATCAGGACTTAATCTGCCTGGCATGTTTTAAGCGGGTGATATAGTGGATTATTACTCAGGACCCATCAGCAGACTGATTGAGGAATTTGCAAAACTGCCTGGGGTAGGTAGGAAAACAGCACAAAGACTGGCTTTTCACGTTATAAATATGGATAAAGACCAAGTAAAAGCACTGGCTCATGCTATAGTAGAAGCAAAAAACAACATAACCTACTGCTCTACCTGCTGTAACATAGCAGACAAAAATCCTTGCAGTATCTGTGATTCTCCTAATCGTACCTCTGATATCATTTGTGTGGTTGAAGACCCAAGAGACGTAGCCGCAATGGAGAGAACAAAAGAATTTCATGGAAAATATCACGTGCTTCACGGCACCATATCACCTATGGACTCTATTACTCCAGATATGCTAAAAATAAAAGAACTAGTAGGAAGAATGGCAAACCCAGAGCTAAAAGAAGTAATACTAGCAACGAATCCTACCATAGAGGGCGAAGCTACAGCTATGTATATAGCTAGACTTATAAAGCCATTTAACATAAAAGTTACTCGTATAGCACATGGACTTCCAGTAGGAGCTGACATAGAATACGCAGATGAAGTGACAATAACAAAAGCGTTAGAAGGAAGACGAGAGATTTTTTAACTAAAATTTTTTATTTAAGCAAAATAAAGCTCTTAAACAAGTTAATAAAGTAATTCAAAAAGCAGGAGATAAGTTGGATGTGTTCCAATATATCTTCTGCTTTTTTTGTACTTAAAATCAAACAATTTTTTATACCTCAGATAATTCAATAAGTCAGATTAAGGCTAATAAATTAGAGTTACTTGTTCATATTTGAAGTTCCCCACTCGCTCATGCCTTTTAGAACAGGAAGTATTGATTTCCCAAAATCAGTAAGAGAATATTCTACCTTTGGGGGAACTTGAGGATATTCCTCTCTGTGAATGAACCCATCTGATTCTAGCTCCTTTAATTGCTGGCTGAGCATTTTATGAGTGATGCCTTTTAAGCTTCTTCTTAACTCGCTGTATCTCATGATGCCTTCTGTAGCTAGATGCCATATGATAATAAGCTTCCATTTTCCCCCTATCAAGTCCAAAGTATATTGGATGGGGCAGTTATATTTCATATCTGTTTTAGTTTCCATAATTCCCTAACTCTCCTTTTAGGTAGTACCTTACTAAAAAGTGCATACTTACATAAAAGTAAATATGATATATAATTATAGCATAAGCAACAGGAGATGACAAACTAATAGTTTTTAAACGAAATAATATAAGAAAATATAAAATGAAAATTCTAAGGAGGAAATGAAAATGTCAAAAAATTTTTATGAAGCATTAAAAGAAAGAAGATCAATTTACGCTATAAGCAAAGAATCTGGGGTATCAAATGAAAGAATCCAAGAGGTTATAAATGAGGCAGTGCTTCATACACCATCGGCTTTTAACTCTCAAAGTGCTAGAGTTGTAGTACTATTTGGAGAAAATCACAACAAGTTATGGGATATCACAGAAGCATCACTTAAGAAAATAGTGCCAGAAGAAAATTTTGCACCTACAAAAGAAAAAATCGATTCATTTAGAAATGGCTATGCGAGCGTACTTTTCTTCGAAGATCAAAACGTTGTTAAAAATTTACAAGAGCAGTTTTCACTATATAAAGATAACTTCCCAGTATGGTCACAGCAATCAAGTGGAATGCTGCAGTATGTAATATGGACAGCTCTTGCAGTAGAAGGCTTAGGAGCGTCACTACAGCACTACAATGAACTAATAGAAGAGGATGTAGCAAAAGAGTGGAACATACCTTCAGGCTGGAAGCTAGTAGCTCAGATGCCGTTTGGAAAGCCAGTATCAGGAGCTGGAGAGAAAGAATTCTTGCCACTAGATGAGAGAGTAAAAACCTATTTATAATCGCTAGCTCATATATGAAAGCTTTAAATCTTCAGAAAGGAGATATTACCATGCTAAGGAAAATAGATCATAAAAAGATGGGTTCTAGTGAGTCACGCTGGCTTAAAAGCCTTTTTCACTTCTCATTTGCAAACTATCATAATCCAAATAACATAAATTTTGGAGTTCTAAGAGTTGTAAATGATGACCTAGTATCTGCAGACACTGGATTTGACATGCACCCTCATAGAGATATGGAGATAATCACCTATGTGCTAGATGGAGAGCTTACTCACGAAGACAATATGGGTAACAGAAATACTATATCAAGAGGTCATGTTCAGTATATGAGCGCAGGAACAGGAATATATCACAGCGAACACAATCTAGGAAAAGATGTTCTAAGATTACTTCAGATATGGATATTTCCAGATAAAAAGGACCATAAACCTAACTATGGAGATTTCAGAACAGACGAGAAGGATAGGAAAAACAAGTGGTTTCACATGGTATCAGCCAAAAACGGTGAAGCTCCTATACAAATAAATCAAGATACAAACTTTTATGTAATAGAGCTAGATAAGGACAAAGAAACTGAATTTTTAATGGGTAGCGATAGACAAGCCTATATAGTTCAAATAGAAGGAAGCTCCGAGATAAATGATGTAAATCTAATCGAAAGAGATGCAATGGAAGTAGTAGAGGAAAATCTAAAAATAAAAGCTCTGGAAAACATCCATCTGCTAGTAATAGAGATGAAAAAAGCATAAAAAAATTTAATAAATGAAGATTATAATACCCTAGAGGATAGAGTAAGGATTCTATTTTCTGGGGTATTTTGATTATTATAAATAATGGTGTAAGATATATATAAACCCAATTAGGAGGTGTCTCATGCGAAGAAAAGATAGAGAAATGATTGAAGAATTTGCACTGGGAATAATAGATAAATCTAGATATGGCATAGTATCTATGGTAGATGGTGACAATATTCCTTATGGTCTTCCTCTATCGATAGTAAGAGACGATAAAAATCTATACTTTCATTCAGCTATGGATGGTAGAAAAGTTCATGCCCTAGCACAGAACCAAAAAGTCAGCATAGCTTTTGTAGGGGAAGTAAATGTGCCAGATAACTATACTAAAGCTCAACTAGATGAGATGGCAATAGATGAATCAAAAGCCGTAACTTTTATAAGCAGCGTATTTACTACAGAGTTTGAATCAGCTATAGCTTCAGGGATAGTAGAAAAATTAGAAAATGAAGCTGAAAAAATTCATGCAATGAAGCTCATATGTCAAAAATATACCCCTGATAAAATGGCATATTTTGATATTGCAATAAAAGCAGGATTAGGAAGAACAAACGTCTACAAAATAACAATAGAAAGCATTACAGGAAAGAGAAAAAAGTATGATTCCAAAGGGATAGAAATGAAATTTGGAAGAATGGAATAAATATAAAATTTGGTATATATTAGTATAGCGAGAATAACCATTAAAGGAGTGAAATGTTTGAGAACACTAAAAATTGGCAAGAAATATAGACATTTTAAGGGTAACGAATATCTAGTAATGCATATAGCAAAGCATTCAGAAACCTTAGAAGAGCTAGTAGTTTATCAGGCTCTATATGGCGAAATGGGAGTATGGGTTAGACCTCTTGAGATGTTTCTAGAGCAGGTGGAAGTAGATGGGCAGATGGTAAATAGATTTGAGGAGATATAATAGTCTAAAATAAAATTTAAAAGGCAAACTCATACCAAAATGGATGGAGCTGCCTTTTATTGTGAGAAAAACAACATTTTAAGGAAATGACAATTACTCTTTGGTTATATGATTTTAGATATTTATAAGGGACTACAATGGTTTAGGTTTTGAATATATATAGCCTTGAATTATATTGCAACCAGACTTTTCAATAACCTTGACTTGCTCAGCAGTTTCAACACCTTCAGCAACAACGTTGCAATTGAGTGATTTCGCAATTTTTACGATGGCATCAAATAGAGAATAAGCCGTTTCATCAAGATGAACATTATCTACAAAGGACTTATCTACTTTGATTTCATCAAACTGAATTTTGGATAGGTAATTAAGTGATGAATATCCTGTACCAAAATCATCAAGTGAAATTTTAACTCCTAAATTTTTTAGCTCAAGGATTTTAGCCTGTACAACTTCAAAATCACTAATAAAAACGTCCTCTGTAATTTCAAGCACAATTGAACTTGCTTTAACTTTACTAGATTCTATCAAAGACTGAAGTGAACTAACAAAGCTATCACTAAAAAATGATATAGGAGATATATTTATAGAAACGCTTACATCTTCTCCGTAAAGCGAATAAATTTTTTCAATATCATCTACAACTTTTCTTAATACCATATTGGTAAATAGAATCATTAAATTAGATTTATGTAGCACAGGAATAAATTCTGCAGGGCTTACAAACCCGAGTTCTTTGCTGTACCAGCGTGATAAGCTTTCAACCCCGACAACTTTTTGAGTTGTAACATCAACTTTTTCTTGATAGTAAACTAAAAATTCATTTGAGTGAATAGCAAGCTCTGCTAAAGACGTGATTTTTGATTCCTTTTCAAGCTGTGCATACATCTCGTCCTCATATTTAGTTATCTCCATATTTTTGCTACTTTTTGAATATTGAAGTGCTGTAGATGCCTTTTTATAGATATCTTCAAAGTCCAAATTCGTAGAATCAACAATAACTAAACTAGTATAAAAATCAATATGATTTATAAACTTTGAAGCTCTTAGGCTAAGTTTAAACTCTTCAAGAATATTAGATAGAATATCAGATATTTGATTTTCATTTACATCCTCTATCCAAACAACGAATTCATTGCCACCGATTCTAGCGACAAAACTATCATCTGATTTCATATCGATTACTTTTTTACCGAGATGAGCTATAATTTCGTCTCCGTATGTTGTACTGTAAATTGAGTTAATAATATTAAAATCCTTAATATCTATTAATAACATAGCAGCATTACTATTTAGATGAGCCAATCTCTCGCTGACATGCTTTTTGAAATAATAAGAATTAGGAAGGCCGCTTAGCTGATCATAATAGGCATATTGGAGAAGCTGATCATCTTTTTGAATTAAGTCTTTTTGAGCAGTATCAATAGCTTGAACCATAGTATTGAATCCGTGAATTAAATTTCCTATTTCATCGTAAACTTCAAATTGAGGAACTATCCCATAGCTACCCTCTTCTACAGATTTCATAGCATCAACTACTACAGTGAGAGGCTTAGTAATTGAATTAATATATACTCTTGCAAACAAAAATCCCAAAATTATCACTGCAATCATAGTAATAACAGTTATTTGTAAAATTATTAGAGCAGCTTTATCAAAATCAGATATATATGAGCCAGCAGTGACTACCCATCCCCAATTAGGGTCGAGCTCTGAATAGACTATTTTTTTACCGAGCTCGTTTGAATTAGGGTATTCCCATGTGTACTCGGTAAATCCGCCTCCACTTTGGGCTTTTTTAATTTTATCTTGAACTAAATAGAACGGTCTATTTTTATTTGCTTTGTCTTTAAAGTGCCAAACATTTTCACCTTCAAGGTTTGGGTGCATTATTTCTACACCTGATGTGCTGTATATTATGTAGTAACCATTCTCTCCAAAATCAACTGGAGAATTAATTTGTCTTGTACCATCTTCATTAAGTGGACCGAGCAGATGAAGCTTTATGTTTTCTTGGGCTTCTTCTAAAGTAATAGAGCCGTTTTCTACATCTTTATTCATTTCATCAATCAAAATTAACGCAGATTTTACTCCATTTTGAAGAATAGTCTTCCCCTTTTCAATCAACGCATTTCTAGCGACTAGATAGCTGCATCCGCCAACAATAGCGCTTGATATAAATAGCATGATTGTTGTAAATAGTATGAGTTTTTGTCCGAATGAACGATTCTTATACATAGTGCCTCATTTCACTTATTTATTAAATAATACTCAATGAAATATTATACACCAATTTTTTCCTGAAATTAATAAATTCTTATTATTGAAAATATCATATAGAAAACAATTTGTTTATATTTTAACATTTAAACTCAGGTTCTTTCAATTACAATATTTGTAAAATGGTGTTTGATATTCAATTTTTTTGAGCTATGATGTTAATATATACAAAATTTCACATATTGATTATTCAAGAATAAGTAGTAGGGAGGCTAATATGTCTAGAATTGCAAATGCATTAAATATTTATTTTTATTTGAGTGTAAAAGGTAAAGCAACTATATGTCAGTTAGCAGATTATTTAGAAGTAAGTGAGAGAATGGTTAAAAAATATAAAGATGATTTAGAACAAGCAGGAGTATATATAGGAGCTATTAGAGGACGAAATGGATATTATTTCATAGAACAAACTAAGACTTTTGACAATATTGGACTTAGTGAATCTGATATTATAGCGCTGAAAATGGCAAGAGAAACAATAACTAGCGGCAATTTCCATTATAGTAGAGGTTTTGAGCAGTTAGCATATAAATTGCTCGAGATAAACAAATCAAAGGAAATCGTTTATTTTAATAAAATGATGGTTGAGTCAGATGAAGTTATAAATAGAGAAAAAGACATATGGAAGGTAGTAAACGAAGCAATAATAGATAAACATAAATTGAAAATAAAATATAAATCACTCAAAAAAGCAGGTATTTCTTTAAGCGAAAGAACAGTACATCCATATGGGGTATTTGATTATAAAGGAGCATCTTATGTATATGGATATTGTGAAAAAGCTAAAGGTATAAGATTTTTTAAATTATCAAGAGTAGATAGTTATAACAAAACCGAAGATTCATTTGAACCTGATAATAAATTTGATTTTCAAAACTTAATGAATACTTCATTTGGAATCTATAATGACGAGGCAAAGAAAGTAGTTTTAAAAATATATTATCCTATGAGCGAAATAGTTAAAGAAAAAGAAATCACAAAAAATCAAGAAATAATTGAGATAGATGAAAAGACAATATTATTCACTGCAACCATGAAAGGCTATGAAGAATATAGAACTTGGATACTCGGAATGGGGGCCTGTGCAGAAGTAATAGAGCCACTAGAGTTAAAAGCAGATATATTAAATCAGATACAAAGTATGATGAATCTTTATAAATAAATAATTAATACATACGTTATAGTACCTGTTTTGTTTGTTATTATTGATTTGTGGAGGTGATAGCATTGGTTAAGAAAGAAGAAAAAATTTTTGTTGCTCACTATAGAGAATATGACTCAACTATTCAGACGGTCCAAGAGCATATGTATGGAACAGCAAAACTATCTCGTAAATTTGCAGAGAAGATTGGGCTAGCAGATATTGGGGAACTTATTGGATTGTTACATGATTTAGGAAAGGCAACCGATTTATTTAATAATTATATAAAATCCAGAGTTGGATTACTAAAAGAAAGTGATAAAGGCTATATAGAAGAAGGGGAGCTTCGTGTTGACCATTCTACAGCTGGAGCACAGTATATATATGGAAAATCTAACTTATCTGATGCTAGATTAAAATCAATTCTTGCTTTAGTTATAAGATCTCATCATGGAGGTCTTTTAGATGTAATTTCTCCAGATGGAGAAATACCTCTATACGATAAACTTTCAAAGGATATAAACCTTACTAGGCTAGAAGAAGCTATTGAGAGTTGTCCTAAAGAAATTATGAATAGAATAATTGAGCTATTAAATAGCGATATTGAAAATGATTTTAAAATTATTTTGGATAAAACAAATAAGTTTAATCATGATTTAATATCAGATGAAGACATCAAAAAAGCGAATGATAAAAATCTAGAGTTTTATCAACATACCGCTAGAATGTTTAGTTTAGGAATGGTAGTGAAATATCTTTTTAGCTGCTTAATTGATGCAGACAGGCAAGATACAGCAGATTTTGATATTCCTATTCAAAAAAGAATTAGGCAAAATGGAATGTATATTGAGTGGAACGTGCTAATAGATAGATTGGAAGAAAAGCTAGCTTCTTTTAAACCACAAAACCATATAGATGATATAAGAACCGATATTGCGGGTAGATGTCTACAAGTTGCAACACAAAGCAACAATATATTTCAATTAACTGTGCCAACAGGCGGAGGGAAAACGCTTTCTAGTTTGAGATTTGCTCTTAGACATGCAGAATTTAACAACATGGATAGAGTTATTTATGTAGTTCCATTTACGACTATAATTGACCAAAATGCAGATGTTGTTAGAAACATTTTAGAGCTAGAATCTGAAAGAGGAAGTATAGTTTTAGAACATCATTCAAATCTAACAAAGGAAGATGAAGTATATAAGGGGAATACATCTCAGACAAAGCTACTATCTGAAAATTGGGATTGTCCTATTGTTTTTACAACAATGGTTCAGTTATTAGAAAGTTTATTTAATGGAGGGACTAGAAATATAAGAAGATTACATCAACTAGCTAATTCAGTAATTATATTTGATGAAATTCAGACACTAGATGTAAAGATGGTCTATATGTTTAACACTGCAATGAAATTTTTAGTAGAGTTCTGTAATTCATCAGTAGTTTTATGTACAGCAACCCAGCCCCTTCTTGATAATATCAATCCATTTGTTCATAGTCTAAATATATCTGATAATCAACGGATAATCTTAAATCCAGATTTGCTCCACAAGAGGTTATCTAGAGTAGATTTAAAAGATATCACTAAAGAAGAAGGGTGGACTTTACAGCAAGTAGCAGAACTAGCTACAAATCAATTAAATAGTGGGAAAAGCGTTCTAGTAATTGTTAATACAAAAAAATCAGCTAAAGAGATTTATGAAAAATTAGAAGAAAGTGATTGTAATTGTTACCATCTTAGCACTGATATGTGTCCAGTACATAGGACAGACACATTAGATAAAATGATAAGCGAACTAAAAAATTCTAAAATAAATACAGCAAAACCAGTGGTATGTGTCAGTACTGCACTAATTGAAGCAGGAGTAGATGTAGATTTTGATGTAGTAATAAGGTTTACAGCTGGACTGGATTCAATTGTACAGGCAGCAGGAAGATGTAATAGAAATGGAAAGTTAAAAGGAAAAGGGATAACCTTTATTGTAAATCCTCAAGATGAAAATCTTAAAATGCTCAAGGATATACTTAAGGGAAAAGAAATCACGGAGAGAGTTTTAAGAGAATATAAAACTAATCCAGAATTATATGGATATGATTTACTTAGTCCAATGGCTCTTCGTCAATACTATAGCTATTATTTTTACTCTAGGAATGATGAAATGGATTATAAAACAAAGCTGAGAGATTATGATATAGAAGACTCGTTGTTTTCATTGCTCTCATCAAATAAAAAATCAATTCTGACATCAAAAGCAAAATCGAAGTTAACGAAAGAGGTGGCATTACCTTTTGCATTCAAAACAGCAGGAAATAATTTTAAGGCAATAGATTCATATACACAAGGGGTAATTGTTCCATATGGAGAAAAAGGAAGAGATTTAGTTAATAAGCTGTGTGAGGCAGAAGATATCAGGCAGATATATCCACTTCTAAGGGAAGCTCAAAGATATTCAGTTAATTTATTTAAATATAGAATGGATAAATTATTTGAGAGTAAAGTTATTCGAGAAATACAAGAGGGTTATGGAATATATTATTTAGCATATGACGAACATTATAATAAAAATTTTGGTCTTGTTGATGAAGTAGAAATAATAGATTCTATGATTCTATAAAGGGGGAGAATATGAGAAATCAAATTGAATTTAAGCTTTATGGAAAGTATGCTTTGTTTAGCGATCCAGTAACTAGAGTAGGAGGAGAAAAATTTTCATATCAGATTCCTACATATCAAGCACTAAAAGGAATTTGCGAATCAATATACTGGAAGCCCACATTTAGATGGGTAATAGATGAAATTAGAGTATTGAATCCTATTAGGACAGAAAATAAGGGAATAAGACCCATAAACTATCACGATAGCAAAAATACTCTTTCATTTTACACTTATTTATATGATGTGGAGTATGAAGTAAGAGCACATTTTGAATGGAATGAAAATAGACCGGATTTAGAGCAAGATAGAAATGAAAATAAACATTATTTTGTTGCAAAAAGAATGCTTGAAAGAGGAGGTAGAAGAGATATCTTCTTAGGAACGAGAGAGTGCCAAGCTTACGTTGAACCTGTAGTATTTGGTCATAAAATTGGATTTTATGACACTTATGGAGATTTGCAGTTTGATAATATGTTCTTTGGATTTGATTATCCTAGTGATACAGGAAAAGAAGAATTTGGTGCGTATTTTTGGAGACCATTAATGGTTAATGGGATTATTAAATTTCCAACACCGACAACAAATATGCATTATAAATTTATTAAAAAAATGAGTTTTGAAGAGTTAGAAACATTAGGGCTAGAAGAGAAAGGCTTACTAGATGGGTATGAGGAAGGAGTGAGCATATGAGCTGGATGACTCGTCTTTATGAAACATATGAAAGCAATGAGAGTCAAATTGGGGTGCGCTCTGATGGTGAAAAAGCAGTCTTGCTGCCTATAGCACATATAGAATCATCATCTCATATTGAAATTATAATAGATAGAGATGGGAATCTTATTACAGCTAGATTACTATCATCAGATGAGCCTAAAATTATTATACCATGTAGTGAAGCTTCTGCAGGGAGAGCAGGAAGTAAACCAGAAAACCATCCTTTATCAGACAAACTACAATATCTTGCTGGAGATTATCAAAGATATGGAGGTAGTAAGTGGTTTGCATACAATGAATTTAAAGATGCTTTATTGAGATGGACAGAGTCAGAATTTACAAACGATAAAATTAAGGCAGTTTATAGGTATATAAACAAAGGTACATTAATCGAAGATATGGTGAATAAATCAATATTGACATTAGATAAAGACGGGAAGTTAGAAGCTAAATGGGATAAAGAAAAATTTCCAAATGCTCCTAAAATTTCCCAAGAAGATGCGATTGTAAGATGGAGAGTAGAAATATCAAATGATATGGAGCCAAGATTATGGATGGATAATGAAGTGTTTAAATCTTGGATAGATTATAATTTCTCCAATATGAGAGAACAGGGATATTGCAATGTTTTGAATGAAGAAGTAAGTCTTATTTCAAACCATCCTAAAAATATATATTCTAGATGTGCAAATGCAAAGCTAATAAGCTCAAATGATGACAAAGGATTTACGTTCAGAGGACGATTTGATAAAGCATCTCAAGCACATGGAGTAAGCTATGAAGTGTCACAAAAAGCTCATAATGCTCTTAAATGGTTAATTAATAAGCAAGGATATGCAGAAGATAGAAAAGTTATTCTCACTTGGGGAGTGAAAAATACTGAGGTCCCAAGTGGCCAAGAATCAAGTAGCGATTTCTTAGGACTTGGTTTAATTGAAGCTATGGATGCAGAGGGCTATACTGGCGAGCAAATGGCTCAGGCGCTTAAGAATAAAATAAGAGGATACAAAAGTAAAATTGACAAAGACGATAAGATAATAATAATGAACTTAGAATCTGCGACAGATGGTAGATTTTCAATCATATATTATCAAGAGTTAATGCCTTATGAATTTATAGATAGACTTGAGAAATGGCATACTACATGTATGTGGGAGTTTGAATATAAGAATAGAAAATACATTGGAGCTCCTGCACCTATGGAAATAGCGAAAGCTATATATGGTGATAGCGATTCATTAGATATAAAAGCAAAGCTTAGAGTTTTAGACAGACTTCTTTCATGTATAGTTGATCAATATAAGATACCTATAGATATAGTGAAATCAGCGATAAATAAAACAATAAGGAGAATATCATATGACAGCGATATTCACGACTCTGAAAAAGTACATGAATTCAATAAAATGTTAAGCATATCATGCGCACTATTTAATAAATATAGTAAAGATTATAAAAAGGGGGAATATAACGTGGCATTAGAAAAAGACAGAAGAACAAGAGATTATCTGTATGGGAGATTGTTAGCAGTAGCTCAGGATATAGAGAGATATGCACTTAATGAAAATAAAGAAACAAGAATGACAAATGCAGATAGGTTGATGCATAGATTTTCAGAGCATCCATTTAGTACTTGGAGAACTATAGAGATTAGCTTACAGCCGTATATTGAGAGGCTAGAGACTAAAGTGTTTCATAAAATAAAATTACTGGATGAGATAATGTGTCTGTTCGAAGCAGAAGATTTTATAAAAGATACAAAACTATCTGGTGAATTTTTGCTAGGATACCATTGTCAAAGACAAGATTTTTTTAAAAGCAAAGATACAAATGTTAATGAATTAATTGAAAATATATAGCCAGTGGAGGGGATAGTTATGATAGATAATAAATATGATTTTGTAGTATTGTTTAGCGTGAAGAATGCAAATCCAAATGGAGATCCATTAAATGGAAACAGACCAAGAATTAATCATGAGGGAATTGGTGAAGTTTCAGATGTATGCATAAAAAGGAAAATTAGAAATAGAATGATGCAGCTAGGTAGCGATGTATTAATTCAGTCTGATGATAACAAAGTAGATGAGTATAAAAGTATAAAAGATAGAATTGAAAATACTATAGATAAAAATATTCTAAAAGACAAAGTTAAGTTTTCTGAACAGGTAAATAAAACATGGATAGACGTGAGGACTTTTGGACAGGTATTTGCTTTTAAAGGTGATGATATGTCAGTAGGAGTAAGAGGTCCAGTATCAATTCATAGTGCCTTTAGTATTGACCCTATTAATATAACAAGCATTCAGATTACAAAAAGTGTAAATAGTACTGGAGATAGTTCAAAGAAAAGCTCAGATACTATGGGAATGAAACATAGGGTAGATTTTGGATTATATAAATTTGCGGGAAGCATTAATCCACAGCTAGCATCTAAAACTGGATTTTCAGATGAAGATGTCGAAGTGGTTAAAAAATCTTTAATTGAACTTTTTGAAGATGATGCTTCTTCTGCTAGACCTGATGGAAGTATGGAAGTTATTAATGTATATTGGTGGAAACACAACAATCAAACAGGACAGTATTCTTCGGCAAAAGTCCATAATAGCTTAAAAGTATATAGAAAAGATCAAGATATCGAAGCAAAGGATGTAAATGATTATGTAATAGAGCTAAGCAATCTAGAGGGATTAGAGTGTAATGTAATTGAAGGCAAGTGATTATGAGTTATAGTGATGATGAACTTCTTATGATTTCGGGTATTCAGCATTATCATTATTGTAAAAGGCAGTGGTATTTAATTCATGCAGAACAACAGTGGAGTGAAAATTTATATACTACAAAAGGAAATATTTTACATGAAAAAGTAGATGATCCTTTTGTAGTAGAAACTAGAAAGAATATGTTTGTAAGTAGGAGCTTGCCTTTAGTATCATACAATCTGGGATTTTATGGTGTATCTGATGTAGTAGAATTTATCTTATCTGATAATGGATGCTATATAAAATCGAAAAATAATAAGTATGAGGTAACTCCAGTAGAATATAAAGCAGGAAAACCAAAGTCAGATGATTGTGATAAAGTTCAGTTATGCTTACAAGCACTTTGTCTTGAAGAAATGCTTGATGTAAATATTGAACAAGGATATTTATATTATGGGAAAACTAGACATAGAGAGAAGGTAAATTTCAATCGTGAACTTAGAGAAAGTGTAGCTGAACTCAGTAATAAGATGCATAGTATAATAAAAGATGAAATTACAGTTTTTCCTGAATATGGACAAAAATGTGATAGATGTTCTCTAAAAAACCTATGTATTCCTAAAATAAAAACCACTTACTCATCTGTAAATAGATATATCAAGTCGAAATTAATTGACAAGGAGGGAATAGATGCGTAAATTACTAAATACTATTTATGTAACTCTTCCAGAAGTATATATATCTAAAAAAGGAGAAACTATAATTTTTAAACAAAAAAGCAATATATTAATGCAGCTTCCTATACACAATATAGAATCAATTGTAATCTTTGGACCTTCATTAATTACCCCAGACATTATAAATATGTGCGCTGAAAGAAATGTTCATATATCATTTATCTCTGTAGTAGGTAAATTTATGGTGAAGCTTCAAAATCCTATTCATGGAAATGTTAAACTTAGAAGGGCTCAATATAATGTAGCGGATAACCCCATTGAAGCTCTTTCTATAGGAAAAAATTTTTGTTTAGGAAAAATCTTTAATTCAAGAATGGTATTGCAAAGACTAAGACGAGATCATCCAGAAAAGATAGATTCTGAAAGTATAGATAGAAGCATTGATTTACTAGCAAATTCTTTAAAACAGTTTGAATATGTTCATGATATTTACCAATTATTAGGATTAGAGGGAGATGCGGCTAAGAACTATTACAGTGTTTTCAATGAACTCATAACAAATAAAGATTCAAAATTTATCTTTACTGGAAGAAGTAGGAGACCTCCTAGAGATGAAGTGAATTCTCTATTATCATTTTTTTATACTTTGTTGGCACATGATATTGAGGCAGCGCTCGAAACAGTAGGACTTGATCCTCAAGTTGGATTTTATCATCAAGAAAGATCAGGAAGAGCGTCTTTGGCACTTGATATGATGGAAGAGCTTAGACCATATATTGTTGACAGATTTGTTATAACAATGATAAATAAGAACCAAGTTTCAAAAGACGATTTTTCTTATAAAGAAAGTGGGGCTTATATACTTAATCCAGAAGCCAAAAAAAGGATATTACAAAATTGGCAGTCTAAAAAGCAAGAAACTATTACACATCCATATCTAAAAGAAAAAGTAGAAATTGGCTTAATTCCATATGTACAAGCACTTTTATTAGCTAGATATTTGCGTGGAGACATTGATGCATATCCTCCATTTCTAATGAGGTGATATATTATGCTAGTATTAATTACCTATGATGTTGCTACAAGCAGTATAGGTGGGAGTAAGAGATTACGTCATGTTGCAAAAAAGTGTGTAGATTATGGACAACGAGTTCAAAATTCTGTATTTGAATGTGTAGTAGATCCTCAGCAATTTGAACTTTTAAGACATAGCTTATTGAAAATAGCAGATTTAGAAAAAGATAGTATTAGGTTTTATTTTTTAGGTAGTAACTGGCAAAACAAGGTAGAACACTATGGTACGAAAGAAATAGTTAATATCGAAGAACCTATTGTTTTATAGCCGCGAATCATAAGTGAACATATAATCTCTAGAAGATTCGCAAGTAAAGTAATTGCAAAGAAATATCAAATTATTTCTTAAATAGTGCTTTATAAACTCCTATATAATTATTTATATCGCGAAATACAGGATTTAGAGCACTTAAATTACTTGTGTCTATACGACACTGTCGCCCCTCACGCAGGGGCGTGGATTGAAATTA
>NZ_FUYN01000002.1:450342-535210 GCF_900168025.1 Acetoanaerobium noterae
TCTAACTGGGATGAAGATTCTATTGATGAGCTTGCTGATATGGCAAAGCAAATGGATGAGCTAATTGATAAAGAAGACTATACTGGTTACTATCAAGCTCAAAATGAATTTCATCTATTTATAAATAAGGCAAGCAATAATTCTGATTTAGTAGATATGATAGAAAATTTGAAAAGATCCTTTATAAGACAAGCATACAGTGGCAATGACCCTGATGAATACAAGCTTGCTCTTAAGAAAACAAATGAAGAACATTATCATATTATTGATTTAATAAAAGCCCAGGATTCAGATGGTTTAAGAAAATATATGCAAGAGGTTCACTGGAATGCTAAGTATGCTTCCATGGAGATGCTTATTTAGAAGCTGTAGAAATACAGTTTCTTTTTTTGTGCTTTTTATGTTGACTAATTTTCAGAATTATCATACAATATCTTAAAGATATATTATATATAATATATAATATACAAAATACACAATAAATACATTGAAACAGGAGGCTTATTATGTTTAAAAATTGTATTGTAAGAAAACCAGCAAAATCAATGGTTGAAGGAATAACATCAGCTCCAGAACTAGGTAAACCAGATTATGAATTAGCACTAAAACAACATGAGCAGTATGTCAAAGCCTTAGAATCATGTGGGGTGAAGGTGCTAGTTTTAGAAGCTATGGAAGATTTTCCAGATTCTTGTTTTGTGGAGGATGTAGCTATTTGTACTGATAAATGCGCAGTTATTACTAATCCTGGGGCAGCATCTAGAAATAAAGAAATTTTAGGAATAGAGCCGGCTATTAGAGAGTATTTTAATGATGAGGATGTTCATCGCATAACTTCTCCAGGGACTTTAGATGGTGGAGATGTTATGATGGTAGGCAATCATTTTTATATAGGTTTATCTGAAAGAACAAATATGGAAGGTGCAAATCAGCTCATAGAGCATTTGGGAAAATACGGTAAGACTGGTGAGGCAGTACCTCTTTTTGAAGTGCTACATTTAAAAACAGCTCTTGCATATCTAGAAAATAATCACTTAATTGTGGGTGGGGAATTTATAACTCATCCAACCTTTGAAAAATTTAACAAAATTGAAATTACAGAAGATGAAGCCTATGCTTGTAACTGCATTTGGATGAATGATACGATAATAGTTCCAGAAGGATATCCGAAAACTCAAAAAGCAATTGAGGACAAGGGATTTAAAATAATTACTGTGGATACTTCAGAGTATAGAAAGCTAGATGGCGGCCTGAGCTGCTTGTCACTCAGATTCTAAGTTTGTAACGTAAGGGGGCTTTTATGACGCAGGAAATGATTGAATATATTGTTTGGGAAGTGCTTTGGGGTACTCCATTAATCATAACTATTTTAGCAATAGGAGTTTACTATACGTTTAGGACAGGATTTTTTCAATTCAGATTTTTAAAGCATGCGGTTGAAAAAGCAATAGAGCAAATTAAGCCAGATAAGGCAAATCAAGGTGATGGAGTTATAAGCTCATTTCAAGCTATGAGCTTAGCGCTTGGAACTACTGTTGGGGTAGGAAATATAGGTGGAGTAGCTGCTGCGATTGCTATAGGAGGTCCAGGAGCAATCTTTTGGATGTGGGTAGCGGGTTTACTTGGTATGATTATTAAAACCTCAGAAATAACTTTGGCAGTATATTATCGTTCTCATAATAAGGATGGTTCAACGTATGGTGGACCAAACTATTATATGAAAAAAGGTATAGGCATTGAAAAAGGTATGAACAAGGTTTTTAAAGTTCTAAGTGCAATTTTTGCTTTTGGATTTTTAGTTAGTTTGGTCATCAATATACAGATATATACAGTGGCTGAGGCTGTAGCAACGACTTTTAACATGAATATGATGCTTATGGCAGCAATATTTACTGGAATTTTGTATATTATGATATCAGGAGGACTTAAAGGACTAGGAAGAATTGCAGGAACTCTAGTACCATTTATGGTTGGGTTTTATCTTATCGCAGGTTTGTTTATAATATTTAAAAATATCACTATGCTTCCAGAGAGTTTTGCACTTATATTTTCTAGTGCATTTACAGGAACTGCAGCAGTTGGTGGTTTTGGTGGAGCGGCATTTTCACATGCTATAAAAACAGGAATGGCTAGATCAGTGTTTTCAAATGAAGCTGGATGGGGCTCGGCACCTATGGTTCATGCTTCAGCAAAAGTTGACCATCCTGTAAAGCAAGGAATTTTGGGCATATTTGAGGTAATGGTGGATACCTTATTTATTTGCAGTATAACTGCTCTGGTTATTATGGTTACAGGACAGTGGTCTTCAGGGCTTTCTGGAGCAGAGCTTACACTTAGTGCCTTTGAAGTAGGTATAGGAAGCTGGGGACGTATTATATTGGCTGTTGGAACTTTCTTGTTTGGAATTACTACAGCAAGTGGTATTTATGCTCAGATGGAAGTAGTAATAAGATACCTAATAGGCGAATCTAAGTCAAAGGATATGATTCTTACAGCTTACAAATGGCTGTATCCACTTCCGGGCTTGGGACTAGTTATAATAGCAGTGTATTATGGTTTCCCAGGTACTACTGTGTGGTTATTTTCAGATATGTCTACAGCACTTCCGATATTTGCAAATGTTGTAGCACTTATGATATTAAGCCCTAAGGTACTTGAACTTTTAAATGACTATAAAGCAAGATTCTTAGGGATAGGTAAAGTTAACCCAAATATTAAACTATTTTATGAAGATGATGACATAGAAGAAATCATTAGGGACGGTTCTTCTTGATTCTTTTGATTGAGAGCTAAAAGACATTCAGTATTATATCTATTATTTTAATATATTTATTTTGACTATAAACCTGTGGAGGAATCCATGGGTTTATTTAGTTAGAGAATAAGGGGATAGATTTATGGGTAGAAACTGATTGAATAATAATATTAATTTAATCTAGTGGAGGAATGAATATAACTATGAATGAAAAGTATAATTGGAATTTTAAAACTAGCTATGAGCTTCTTCCAGAAGTTTTTTATAAAAAAGTCTCTCCTAATACTGTAAAGAGTCCTGAAATTGTAATTTTTAATGAGGAGCTTGCAAATGAATTAGGTCTTGACTCATCAATGCTAAAAAGTGGATATGGGAAAAATATTTTGGCAGGAAATTTGGGACCAGAAGATGAAGGATTGCTTTCTTTAGCTTATGCGGGGCATCAGTTTGGGCATTTTACTATGTTAGGAGATGGAAGAGCTTTATTAATAGGTGAAAGTAAAAACTCAAAAGGAGAACTAATTGATATACAATTAAAAGGTAGTGGACGTACGCCTTACTCGAGAGGAGGAGACGGAAGGGCAGCACTAGGGCCAATGCTTAGGGAACATCTAATTAGCGAGGCTATGAATGCACTTAAAATACCTACGACTAGAAGTCTAGCAGTACTAAAAACAGGGGAAAAAGTTTATAGAGAGAATTCTCTTGAAGGTGCGATTCTCGTTAGAACAGCACTGAGTTATATAAGAGTAGGAACATTTGAATATGCAGCAGCTATGGGAAAGGGAGAGCATCTAAAACAATTAGCAGATTTTGCTATAGATAGACATTTTTCGAAGGTAAAAAAAGAGGAGAATCCTTACCTTGAATTTTTGAGAGAGGTGATACACTCTCAAGCGGAACTAATTGCCAGATGGCAGGCTGTGGGTTTTATCCACGGAGTTATGAATACGGATAATACTGCTATAAGCGGCGAAACGATTGATTATGGGCCGTGCGCATTTATGGATATCTACGATCCTAAGACTGTATTTAGCTCAATAGATACATTTGGCAGGTATTCTTATGAAAATCAGCCTAAAATTCTTAGATGGAACCTTGCTAGATTAGCAGAAACCCTAATTCCTCTAATTGATGACAATCAAGACAAGGCTGTATCACAAGCAAATGAACTGCTTGCAGAGTACGATGAGATATATCTTGGATTTTATTATAGTCTAATGAGAGATAAGTTAGGAATTATAAAGGCTAGCAGTGAAAACAACAAATTAGTAGATGATTTGTTAGAACTGATGAAGAAAAACAAAATGGATTATACCAATACCTTTGTTGATATTACCTTTAATAATTTAAATGAAAGTGAAAGCTATGAGAGTGAAGAATTTAGGCAGTGGGAAATCAGATGGAAAGATATATTAGATAATCAGGATGGAAATATAGAGTTAGCAAAGCTAAAAATGAAACAATCAAATCCTGGTATAATTCCAAGAAATAGTTTAGTAGAACGAGCACTCTCAGAAGTTATAAATAATAACGATTATACGTTTTATAAAAAGTTATTAAAGAATCTTTTATCGCCATATGAGCATGAATTAATTGATAAAGAGTTTAAAAAAGATCCAGTTATGCCGCTAAAACCATACAAAACCTATTGTGGCACTTAAAATCAATAGGGACGGTTAGAATCATTAGGGACGGTTCTTTTTGATTTTTGTTAAATAGGAATTTTATGGTAAAATTAACTAAATATTTGAGATTATAATTGTGAGGTGAGTATGATGCCAAGACAAGCTAGAGAGATAAGTGAATCTGGATACTATCATGTGA
Source organism: Acetoanaerobium noterae (assembly GCF_900168025.1). Taxonomy (NCBI): domain Bacteria; kingdom Bacillati; phylum Bacillota; class Clostridia; order Peptostreptococcales; family Filifactoraceae; genus Acetoanaerobium; species Acetoanaerobium noterae. Next base: position 454,925 of record NZ_FUYN01000002.1, read on the forward strand.
TTATGAGAGGCAATAACAAGGAATATATCTTTGAAGACCGATTGAGTAAGCAAATTTTCATGAATCAATTATTGAAGATATGTGATGAGAAACTGTTGGATCTCTTAGCATGGTGTATTATGGACAATCATGTGCACCTTGTTGTAAAAACTTCACCTGAGGATTTGGGGATAGCTTTTAAACGTATTAATATTAAATATGCTATTTGGTATAATAAAACTTATGATAAAATAGGCCATGTTTTTCAAGACAGGTTTATAAGCGAAGCGATTGAGTCAGACGAATATCTTATGATGGTCATTAGATACATCCACAACAATCCTTTAAAAGCCAACATTGTAGATAGCTGTGAAAAATATGAGTGGAGTAGCTATACATTGTTTACTGGAAAATTTATTCCTGAGCCTATGAAAATAGTTATGGAAATGTTTCAAAATGATTTAAAAGCATTTAAGGATTTTCATAAGATGGAAGATGACAAAGAATATTTAGAGATAAAAGAGGATAAGCAAAAATTTAGAGAAGCAAAAATTCAAAAAACTATTGAAGAATTTTGCATCAAATATAATATAAGTAAATTAGAAAATAAAGTAATGACGCCTGAGATGAAGACGGAAATAATAGAATCATTAATAGGTTGTGGTCTTAGTATAAGAACGATTTCGGATATATTGGGGGCTCCATATAGCTCTATTCAAAAACAATTTAAGAAAGTAATAGAATTAAATGAGGGTGGTCAAAAAGAACCGTCCATACTGATTTGATTTAAGGAGATGAGAAGTATGAAAAAAGTGATTGTTTATACTACTAGTACTTGTCCGCACTGTATTAATGCGAAGAAATTTTTAAAACAAGAGGGTATTTCTTTTGAAGATAGAGATGTAAATACTAATCCCATAGCTAGAGATGAATATGCAAAGCTCAATGTTAAAGGTGTCCCAACATTTGTGATAGGAGATGAAGTGATTGAAGGCTTTAATGAGCAAAAAATTAAATCCTTGCTCGATTATTTTGTTATCAGTTGCCCTTCTTGCAAAGCTAGGATGAGAGTGCCTAAGAATAAAGGCCAGATAAAAGTTAGTTGCAAAAAGTGTGAGACACAGTTTTTGGTAAATACTAATAAGTAGGTTTTATTTAGGCGGAATAGGGCTTCCATTATAAGAGCTAAAATTTGTATCATTAATTACGATAAAAGAATTAAAATAAAATCAAAAAGAACCGTCCCTTTTGATTCTTTTGATTTAAAAAATGTATAGTTTAAATTAGACTAAATACGACTCGACAATACTTAATTCTAAGTATATAATTTGTATAGGATAGAATTGAGGAGGATAAGTCATGTTTTCAGGTAGAAAAAAAGAACTTAAATATTTACAAAATAGATACGAAAGTAATAAATCTGAATTTGTTGTTTTATACGGAAGACGACGAATAGGAAAAACAGAGTTACTAAAACAATTTGCACTAGATAAAAATCATATTTTTTATTCTGCAATAGAAACCGTTGATAAAAGTCAACTGGAAATGTTTTCAAAAGAATTATTAAAAGGTTCTGAACTAGAAAATTATATTGATAGCTTTAAATCATGGGAAGAAGCATTTAAATTTTTGGCTGATAAATCAAAAAAAGAGAGAATCTTAATTATAATAGATGAGTTTCCATACATGGTAAATGGTAATAGTTCAATTCCTTCTATACTTCAAAATATTTGGGATTTAAATTTGAAAAATTCAAAATTAATGTTAGTTCTTTGTGGGTCATCTATGTCCTTTATGGAAAAAGAACTGTTATCTGTCAAAAATCCTTTATATGGAAGATTAACAGGGAATTATAAAGTTGAGGAATTTTCAATTTATGAAACGGCAGAACTTTTACATGAGCTATCTTTTGAAGAAGTAGTTCAATATTATGGTATTTTTGGAGGAGTTCCTCATTATCTTGTTCAAATTAATATGAAAGAATCCTTTTATTATAATCTAAGTAGCATTGCTCTAGAAAGAGGTTCCATTCTATTTAATGAGGTGGAGTTTCTCTTAAGGCAAGAACTTAGGGAAGTTATGTCGTATTTCGCAGTGATACAGGCAGTTGCGCTTGGAAGCACAACTCTCAATGAAATAGAGCAAAAATCCTCTATTGACAGAACAAAATTAACTTATTACTTAAATAATTTAATAGAATTGGGAATTCTAGAGAAAGAATATCCTGTGACCATGCCAATAAAACAAAAAGCTAAGAGTAGGAAAGGCCTATATTATCTTAAAGATTCTTATTTTAGATTTTATTTCACATATATGTTTCCCTATATGTCTGAATTAATAGATTCTGGAAGTGACTATATTGTAGAAAAAATCATTAAACCCGATATGAATAGATTTTTAGGAGCAACTTTTGAAAAAGTTTGTAAGCAGTTTTTAATTAAATTAAAAGCTGAAGGAAACTCTCCTTTTCATTTTGTTTTGATTGGCAGATGGTGGGATAAATCCGAGGAAGTTGATATAGTGGCATTTGATGAAAACAATAATATGCTCTTAGGAGAATGTAAATGGACTAACAGTACTCAAGGATATAAACTCTTAGATAAAATGATTAGATTAAATAAAGAAGTGATGCCAGATGTAGGAAACACTTGGTATTATTTGTTTTCAAAATCTGGATTTACTGATGAACTTATCCAGCACGCAATAGAGCAGAAAAATATTAAATTAATCACATTAGATGATATGAAGTTTAAGGAGTAGTTTGTATATGAGATATTTAGTAACTGGTGGACTGGGGTTTATTGGCAGTCATACTGTAGTAGAGCTTATTAATAATGACCATGAGGTAGTTATAGCTGATAATCTTATTAATTCGAAGCTTGAGGTGCTTGATAAGATATATGAAATAACTGGAGTTAAGCCAATTTTTTTTCAAATTGACGTTACTGATGAAGAAAAAGTTAAGGAGATATTTTTAAATAACAAGCTTGATGGAGTAATTCATTTTGCAGGGCTAAAGGCTGTAGGAGAATCGGTTAGCAAGCCTCTTGAATATTATTATAATAATCTAGTATCTACTATGGTTCTTAGCAAGCTATGTTTAGAGTATAAGGTTAATAAATTTGTATTTAGCTCATCAGCTACAGTGTATGGAGAGCAAGAGTCTCCACTAAATGAAGGTATGGAGCTAAAAAGGACAACTAATCCCTATGGAGAAACAAAAGCAATGAGTGAAAGAATTCTGATGGATACAGCTAATGCTAATGAAGGGTTTAGTGTTTGCCTTTTAAGATATTTTAATCCAGTAGGAGCTCATGAAAGTGGACTGATAGGAGAAAATCCAAATGGAACTCCAAATAATCTTATGCCATATATTACTAAGGTGGCAAAAAAAGAGCTTAAGAAGCTGAGTATATTTGGAGATGACTATGACACGGTAGATGGAACTGGAGTGAGGGACTATATTCATGTAGTAGACCTTGCAAAGGGTCATGTAAAGGCTATAGAAAAACTAGCATCAGGAGTAGAAATATACAATCTAGGAACAGGAAAAGGCACATCAGTACTAGAGCTAGTAAATGCATTTATGAAAGTCAATAATGTCGATATACCCTACGAAATAGTAGGAAGAAGAGCTGGAGATATAGCTACTTGCTATGCAGATACAAATAAAGCTATGAGCGATTTGGGATGGAGAGCTGAGAAAGATATAGCGGATATGGTGAGAGATTCTTGGAGATTTGAAGGGGGAGTAGGATGATTAGAAAAGATGAAGGCCTAGGTTTTATCTTAAAATATGAAAATGTAGCTTGGTATGAGGGCGGCAAGGTAAAAATTCTCGATAGGAGAATTTATCCTACTCAGATTAGTTTTGTGACCTGCAATACGCATGAGGAGGTAGCCAAGGCTATAGCGGATATGGTAACTCAAAGTGCTGGACCATATACGGCTGCAGGTATGGGGATGGCTCTAGCAGCATATGAAATAAGAAATGAAAGCAAGGAAAAACAACTTGAGTATCTCGAAAAAGCTGCATACACACTATCTCATGCTAGACCGACTACTGTAAACCGGATGAAGCTTATTACGAGTGGATGCCTAGAGGTTGCAAGAAAAGCTCTTGATAATGGAGAGCAAGTTGATGAAAAGATATTTAACTCTACTATAGATTCACTAAATAGAAGATATGAGAACATGGAAGTAGTAGGAAATTACCTAGTTGATATGTTTCCAAATAAAGGGACAATTATGACTCAATGCTTTGGAGAAACTATTGTAGGGATGATGTTAAAGCAAGCCAAAAATAGAAATAAGGATATAAGAGTTTTCGTTCCTGAAACTAGGCCTTATTTTCAAGGAGCAAGGCTAACTGCTAGCGTAAGCCAGGATCAAGGCTTTGATACCACTGTTATCACTGATAATATGCCTGCTTTTGTTATGAAAACTAATAAGATAGATTTATTTACATCAGCGGCAGATGTGATTTGCCTAGATGGTCATATCACAAACAAAATAGGAACCTATCAGCTTGCAATCACTGCTAAATATCACGAGGTTCCATACTTTGTGACAGGAATACCAGATATTGATAATCCTACTGTAGATACAGTAAAGATAGAAGAAAGAGACCCAGCTTTAGTACTAGAAGCTAGAGGGATAAAAAATACATTAGATGGAGTAAAGGGCTACTATCCTTCGTTTGATATTACGCCGCCTCACTTAATCAGTGGAGTAGTTACAAATAAAGGAATATATTCACCTTATGACTTAAAAAGATATTTTGAATCGGATGTAAAAAAATTCTATTAGGGGTGACTGATGGATAGATTTAGTGAGCATTTTAGGATGGATGAAGAAGCTATAAGGGTATATGTAGCTGAAAAACTCAAACTTTTTGGAAATATAGAAGATATAAAGGTCAGTGAAATAGGTGATGGGAATATCAATTATGTTTTTAGAGCTGAGGATATAAAATCAAAGAAATCTGTAGTTATAAAGCAGGCAGATAAACTGCTTAGAAGCTCTGGAAGACCTCTTGATGTAGATAGAAACAGAATCGAGGCCGAGGTGCTAAAATTTTATGGGGAGGTTGCAAGCGACTATGTTCCAAAAATTTATCATTATGATGAAGTAATGTGCGCGCTTACGATGGAAGACATATCTGAATATGAAAACCTAAGGCATGGACTTATGAAAAAGAAGATATATACGAACTTTGCTGAGGATATCACCACATTCATGGTAAACACTTTGATTTCTACTATGGATATAGTAATGAATCCTTGGAAGAAAAAAGAAGATGTAAAAAAATATATTAATGTAGAGCTATGTGATATTACTGAAAAATTAGTATTTACAGACCCATATACAAATCATTTTGGAACAAATATTGTGCTTGATGAAAGCAGTGAGTTTGTAAAAAAAGAAATTTACGATGATGAAGAGCTAGTATTTGAGGCAGGAAAACTCAAGTATAAGTTTATGAACAATCCTCAGAGCTTACTTCATGGAGACCTTCATAGTGGTTCGATTTTTGTGACTGAGTCAAAAACTAAAGTTATAGATCCTGAGTTTGCATTTTATGGACCTATAGGCTATGACCTTGGCAATGTGGTTGGAAATTTATTTTTTTCTTATATTCATTCAGACATAGTTATGAGTGATGAAGTCGAAAAGAGAGCTTATCTTAGTTACCTAGAGACTACTATAGCGGAAATAATGGATAAGTTTACTGAGAAGTTTGGCAGAGCCTATGATGAAAAAGTAATTGATCCTATGGCAAAAAATCCTCTATATAAAAGATGGATGATAGCTAGCATACTAGAGGATGCTGCTGGAATGGCTGGAACAGAGATAATAAGAAGGACAATAGGAGATTCAAAGGTTAAAGAAATTGAATCGATTGGAAGTATAGAAGCTAGAGTATATATGGATAAATTTTTAATACTTTTAGGAAAGAGCTTAATTAAAGACAGATATAAAATCAAGACAGGCAAGGATTATGTAGCTTTGATAGATAAAATTAAAAAATTAATTTAGGGGAACAGGTGAATATCAAGATGATGGAATATGAAAAAGAGCAGGTTGTAAGGTATGGGAAAAAGTTAATTGACAGAAGACTAACTACAGGCTCTGGAGGAAATATCAGTGTATATAACAGAGAAAAAAATCTAGTTGCGATAAGTCCAAGTGGACTTGATTACTATGAAACTACACCTAAAGATATAGTAATCCTAGATATCAATGGCAATCTAGTAGAAGGAAAGCATAGACCATCGAGTGAAGCAGGTATGCACTTAGCATTTTATAAAAATAGAGCTGACGTAAGCGGGATAGTGCATACGCATTCTAAATTTGCAACAGCAATAGCTTGCATGGGATGGGAGCTTCCTGCTGTACATTACCTAATAGGAATGGCTGGGCATAGAGTAAAATGCACGGGATATGCCACTTATGGCTCTGATGAACTAGCTAAAAAAGCTCTTAAGACAATAGGAGACTCAAATGCTGTTCTTCTTGCAAATCACGGACTTATTGCTCTAGGGGAAGATGTTGACAGAGCCTTTTCTACAGCTGAGCATTTGGAATTTGTTTCAGAAGTTTATTACCTTACAAAAACCTTAGGAACACCAAATATTTTAAGTGATGAAAATATGGACGAGGTAATGAAGAAATTTGGAACATACAGATATCTATAAATTATTTTTACCTGTTTTATTGGACTATAAATAAAGATATAATGGTAGAGATAGAACAAAATAACTAATTTAGGGGAGTGGGTTATTAATGAAAAGAATTATTTTTGCTATGTTTATGGTATGTGCACTGATTGTCTCGGTACCACTAAATGCTGAAGCGGCTACTTATGCTAAGGGAATTATTTTGGATGGACAGCAAATTGAGACAGAAATTGCACCTATAATTGAAAATGGAAGAACTCTTGTACCTGTAAGAGGAGTACTTGAGGCTATGGGAGCTACTGTTACATGGGATCAAGCCACAAAAACTGCAACTGCTTATTTGGGAGAAAATACGACATCTGTAACTATTGACAACTACACTGCATATGTAAACGGCTACGCAGTTACCTTGGAAGTGCCTGCAAAGGTAGTAAATGGAAGAACTATGGTTCCTCTTCGTTTTATGGCTGAATCTATAGGATATGATGTATCGTATAGTGATGGATACGTATACCTTGATATGCCACAATATGATGGATATAGCGAGTTTTATGCTATTATGGATGATTTTGATGTTAACATAGTTCAGCCAGAATTTCAGTCAGACAATTTATATGTTTCAACTAGCTATAATGAAGATGAAAATGCAGTTGTAATTAGCATCCAAGGCGATGGAATGACAAATGAAATAATGAAGATGACCACAAATGAAGGTTTTGAAAGTGAATGGAGCGAATTTATTGATTATATGGGAGCTTTGTCTGTGGGTATAGTAGATTATTTTGATGCCTATGGTTATGATGTAAACGGAATAGTAGAAATTATCAATGATGAAGATAGTGATTATGTTTTGCTTCAGATCAACAATGGAGTAGTTACATATGATGAGACTGGATTGTATTAGAACTTTTATTTTAGAATAAGCTGAATGATGATGCCTAGAGAGATAAACGGACCAAGTGGAATATAGTCTTTTTTATTGAGTTTTTTGAGTTTTATAAGAACTAAGGAAATTAGTGCTGCTAGCCCAAATCCATATAAGGTAGCATACATAATTCCAGGAAAGCCTAAATAAAGTCCAGATACTGCAACCAATTTTACATCGCCTCCGCCGATATCATCATTAGTGGCTAAGGCAGTGATGTAGAGCAAAAGTCCTCCAACAGCAAAGCCATAAACAGAGGTACTGGTATCAATTAATTTAAGAGATGCAATGACTATCCACACGAGCATAAAAATGAGTATAAGAAAATTAGGTATTTTCTTGGTTTTTATATCTATAACAGATATTGCAATGAGTATGCTTGATATTATAGCTTTGATAAGAAGGCTTGTATAATCCATAATATCCCTCCATATAGTATTTTTAATATATTATATTATGGGTATAATTAAATATAATATATATTAGTATGTATTAGTGTATACCCAAAATTTTGGAGGAAAAGAGCTATGAAAAAAATAACTGAATCGAGAAAAAATCTAAGGGTGAACAAAGGAATAGCAACCCAGTGTGGGACCTACTATGTGGATGATAACTTGATAGAAGCCAATCCTCCCATTGATTTAGTTATGCTCAATATCTCTGAAGGAGGAATAGGTATAGTCTCTAGAAAAGAATTCCGACCTGGGTCTGTACTTATTTTCAATGTGGATTTTGGACTGGAATCTTACAAGGTTATGGCAAAAGTGATATGGACTAGTGAAAAAGAAGATGGATATGCAAGTGGACTTGAATTTATTTCAATTCCTTATGCTCTTAAGGAAGCTCTGAGTATGTATGAGAATTTAGTTTAATAGTAAAAAGGAGATTGGCTGCTATATTAAGTACAGCTTATCTCCTTTTTTTAATTCTATAGTTGTCTTTTTAGAATCGTACTCTATGACTTTTGAGGCTTGTTTTACAAATGGACCCAATCTGAATGGCTTCATACTAGATGTAAATTTAACTACTGTATTATCTTTATCTAAATATATAACACCTATTTCGAATTTCATAAAGAAGGTATGAATAGAGCTACATGGAGTTATCAAAACGGCGTAGCTATTAGGAATTTCATTTTTAAACATGAGACCTTTTAACCTTTTTAAAAAGGTATCGTAAATTTCTAGGTCATCTATTATTATTTTACCTTTTGAATTTTGAAGTTTCATGTCATTACCTACAATCCCATTATAGTATTTTTGATTTGAATTATAGCTGGCCCTAATATAACTACGAACATAGATGGGAATATGAAAAATACAATAGGAATAATCATCTTTATAGGGGCTTTCATAGCTAGTTCTTCCGCTCTTTGACGTCTTTTAGTTCTAACCTGAGAAGACTGGACTCTTAGAACCTTTCCTATGCTCACACCCAGCTGCTCAGCCTGAATGATAGAAGAAAGAAAAATCCTTATATCATCAGTGTCACAGCGCTCCACCATATTTTTTAAAGCTTGTCTTCTGCTTATCCCCATTTGGATTTCTGATACTACTTTTGCAAATTCCTTTGAAAGCTCATTGCTGCCTTTTTCTGCGACCTTGGACATTGCAGAGTCAAAGGAAAGCCCAGACTCTACACTTACTGTCATCAAATCAAGCACGTCTGGAAGCTGTCTAGAGAGGATGAATTTTCTCTCTCTTATTTTGTGATTGAGGATAAAGCTTGGAAATATAAAGCAACTTCCAAAAAATATAATTGAGTAGATGATTTTTGTTACGTCTGGATACGGAGTAAAAATAATCAAGGCTATAAATACAACTGGAAGCCCCCAGGTTATTATTGAGGATATAAATATCCATCCGCTAAGACTTAGTCCATATGGATGCCCTGCTACCTCAAGCTTTCGTTCGATTTCCTTTGAACGACCTTTTGGGGTTCTTTTATAGATTTCCTTGCTGATTTTAGAGGTGACAGGTTTTATTACTCTTTGTGAAAAAGGCTTTCTTCTTTCGTCAATTACTAAAGCTAAGTGCTCTGAATAGATTTCTTCTATTTGTCTTATCCTGTCCTTGATATTTGCAGCTGGGGTAATTACTGTAGATATTCCAAGATACACAAAGTAGGAGATGCCAAGAGCGGCGATTATCATTGTCCAGTCCACGCAAATACCCCCTTTAGTATTTTATATTCATAAATTTACGAATGAACATATAGCCTATAATCTGACCTAGGATAGCAAGAGAAAGCATTAATATACCAAGAGGATCTGAAAAAAGCACCAGTACATGCTCAGGGTTTACTATCATCATAAAAGCAAATAAAGCAAATGGCAAAAACATAACCACATAGCCAGAAAGTCGAGCTTGAGAAGTTAGGACTCTGACCTCTCCTTTAATTTTGTAGCGCTCTCTTATGGTTGAGGAGATATTATCCATTATTTCTGCTAGGTTTCCACCTATTTGCCTGTTTATGATTATTGCAGTTACAAGTAAGTCTAAATCTTCACTTTTTACTCTTTTAACCATATCTCTAAGAGCATCCTCTTGAGTTATCCCTAGTCTCATTTCCTTAATGGTTTTAGCAAATTCCTTTGATATTGGCTTTGGCATTTCTCTAGATATAGTTTCCATAGCCTGCATAAAGCTGTAGCCTGCTCTTAAAGTACCTGCCATCATATCCATAGCATCAGATATCTGGCTGTTAAATAAATCCAGTACTTTGTTTTCTTTGCGCTTTACATAAAGTACAAATAGTGTCGGAACTAAGCATATCACTACAAGAGAGGCCATGAAGGATTCGAAATACATTCTAACTAGAGTTCCAGCTATGAGAGTAGCAACTAGTCCTGAAAGAAAGAATTCTTCGACTGTAAGAAGAATTTCAGCTTGATCTAGCCTAGTATCTATTAAATCTCTGTAGTGAGAGAGATTGCCTTTTTCTTTTTCTGATTTTTCCACAGTATCTCTGTAGCTTTTTTTGAAATCTATTTTTTGTTTATTTTTCTTGGATTGAACTTTTGCTGAGTCTTCAAATTTATATTTTGAATCACTTAGATATGACTCTAGGCGGTGTATGGGTTTTCTCTGCTCTAAAAACACAAAGAAGGAAAGGGTCAAGGTAAATACTGTCAAAAAACCTAATCCTAGCGACATGGTAAGCATGACCGATTCCTCCTTTAGCTGAATATGCTTTCATCTAAAAATATTCCAGCATCCTTGATTTCTTGAAGTACTTTTGGCTTTATGCCGGTGCTTTTGTGATGAGCTTTTAGCTTTCCTCTAGTATCTTTGCCATCTATTTGAAGCTTAAATATCTCTTGAAGGGTTATTATATCTTCCTCCATTCCTTGAACCTCTACTATACTTACTACTTTTCTAGTTCCATCTTTTAATCTGGATTGATGGACTATTATATCTATGGCAGAGGATATCTGTTCGCGGATGGCTTTTAGAGGAAGGTCCATTCCAGCCATTAGTACCATGGTTTCAAGTCTAGAGAGCATATCTCTAGGAGAATTGGCATGACCAGTTGTAATAGAGCCATCATGACCAGTATTCATAGCTTGGAGCATGTCTAGAGCTTCTCCAGATCTTACCTCTCCAACTATTATTCTATCTGGTCTCATACGAAGAGCATTACGAACGAGGTCTCTTATTACTATTTCACCTTTTCCTTCTATATTTGGAGGTCTTGATTCTAGTCTTACTACGTGGTCTTGATGAAGCTGAAGCTCAGCGGCATCTTCTATACTTACGATTCTTTCATCATTTGGAATAAATGAAGAAAGTACATTTAGAGTCGTAGTTTTTCCACTTCCAGTACCTCCAGAAACTAGAATATTTAGTCTAGCTCTTACTGCGGCTTTGAGAAACTCCATAAGCTCTATGCTAGTTGTGCCCATATCTATGAGGTCTTTGTCTGTGTATGGATCCTTTGAGAATTTTCTTATGGTAAGAACAGGTCCATCCAGAGCCAGTGGAGGGATAATAGCATTTATTCTCGAACCGTCTGGAAGCCTTGCATCTACCATAGGAGAAGATTCATCTATTCTTCTTCCTATAGGAGCTACTATTTTTTCTATTACTTTCATTAGCTGGGCAGTATCTTTGAATTTTATTTTCGTTTTCTCTAGTTTTCCTTCTCTTTCAATATATATATCATAAGGGCCATTTACCATGACTTCTGTTATGCTATCGTCTTTTATGAGTGAGGTAATTGGACCATAGCCGGTGATATCGTTATATGCAGAATTTATAGTTTCCTCTTTTTCTATATGAGTTAAGAACATATTGTCTTCTTCTAAAATTTCTTGCAGAAAATCCTGAAGCTTGGCTCTTATATCGACGTTGTGAAGGTCTTTTTTTTCAGTATATTTCACTAGTTTCTCTTGTAGCTTAAGAGTAACCGCATAGATTTTATCAGAGTTATCTTCTATGACAGGAGTAATTATTTCTTTGGATTTTATTTCTTCAAGCTCTTGTTTTTTCAGTCTATCTATTAGAGTCATAGGTTACCCCTCCTTTAGCCACTGACCTATTTCTGCAATACTTTTTGAAATGGATTTTTTAGCCATGTTTATTACAAAAGGCTCTCCTTTGTTGCTAGAGGACACTACTGTTGAAAGGTCCATAGGAATCATCTTGGATATCTTTTTATTTAAGATTGTTTCGACGTCCTTTTGACTTACACCATATTTTTTGTCATGCATATTTAAGATTAGTCCGATTTTATCTTCTTCGTAATTTAATCTTCGAATGATATCAAGGCCGACCCTAGAGTTTTTTATTGCAGGGATATCAATGGTTGTAATGTAGAAAATTTTGGAGGAATGGTCAAGCGCTGAAAGGTTAATATCTCCAAAATTTGGCCCAGTATCCACTATTATATAGTCGTATTTTTCCATAAGAGTTGATAGGATTTTATCAACGCAGGTTGGAGAGACAAATTCAGCCTGTTCAGGTGTTATAGGAGCAGGAAGGACCATGACATTTGATGAGTGCTTAATTAAATAATCATCTATTATGTCATAGCTTATTCCTGAAATATCACGAGTAACATCTACTATTGTACTTTTAGGATTGATATCCATCATAAGTGCAATATCGCCAGCCATCAGGTCTAAATCTACAAGAGCCACTTGATTTTTATCTATGGAAGCTAGATAGACAGCTAAATTGACAGCAAGTGTGCTTTTGCCTACTCCTCCCTTGTTACTGAACACTGAAATTACTTTTCCTTTATTTTCTCTCATGAGACATGCCCCCAGTTAACGATTTATTATATCTTGTCTTACTGTACCATTTGTATCTATAGCAGTATTGTCTTCAGGATTTCTAAGTGCAAGATGCAAATACCCTGTTTTGTAACCTAATACTAGCTTTTCAGCATTTTTAGCCTCTAGTGCTAGGGTTATTTTTCTAGTATCTAGAGATTCGTTTTTCTCATCATTGTCACTTTCTGAGATATCATTTGCCTTATCAACGGATAGAACTAGAACTTTTTGGAGCATATCAGAAGAAGATTCCAAATTAAAAATATATGTCGTTTCAGATTTTACTTCCTTTTCTTCTAGATATACAAAAACATCTACAAAATCTCCAGGCTTTATAAAATCAGATACTCCAGATACGGAATCAACTGGAATAGTAATTGCTACATAACCTGTTGGAACTTTGTAGGAAAAATAGGTCTTATCAAGATCCGCCAATCTGTCGCTGATTATTTGCTCATTGGCAACTATTTTCACAGCTGCATATTTACCTACTATCTTCGCTTTATCTCTGATTGAGTTTGGTAAGATATAGCTATCTTGAATTTTCTGAGGCTCAAGCATATCAGCGGTGATTTTTGTTCTGGCAGGGATATCCTCTGTAGCTACTATAATTTCTGAATAGGTAGCTGGGTCCATTTTAGCAATTTCACGCTGAATATATGAATAAAAAGCAAGGACAGTAGCTATTCCAATTAGAACAGATAATATTACAAGTTTTTTGCTGGTCTTCATCTGAAAGCCCCCTATTCTACTAGATTAACAGCTCTAACTCCATAATCAGTACCATCTAAATCAGCATTTCCAAGTGTAACATGCTCTACGAAATGACCAGTTACATCCACATTGTTGCCTTTTTGCTCTACATCATCTATCTGAAAAGCTGCAAAACCAGTGATTATTATTTCTTTGTTGCCAGGAACGTCCATTGTGCTAAATAGAGGAATGAGGATAGTTACGCTTCCTGAGTTTGCATCGAGCAAATCTCTTAGATTTTTTGCAGTTGGACCAGCGTTATTTCCTGGATAAGTGTCTACGCCGTCTCCGATAGCATAGTGATTTTTGGTTCCATTCAAAATGTTTTCAGGATATTTGTACTGAGGGTCTTTGCCCCAAAGATTCACTGAACCAAAATTTCCAGGACCGAGTTCATCTTCAGCTGTGATATTTGGAATGTATTTTAAAATGACTTCTTCATTGGACTGAAAATCAAGCTCAGGATTCCATACTATTCCAAAAGGTCTAAGACCACTTACAACTGACCTCGCAGGAGCATTAATAGCTGCGGCATGAACATTTATGTCACCATCATTTATTCCCAAAATCCTAGCAAAGGCAAAGCCTATATTCTTGGTTATATTGACACTGATTTTTTGATTTGAATCTGAAAATACTACATCTGCGGTATAAGAATCGCTTATATTTTTATCTAAATAATCTCTTGCAATGATTTCTGCTTGAGTGGTGTTTGATGGAAGCTCCTGAGCTCCAGCAAGTGCAGCAGAGTCTGCAGCTGACTGAAGTTTATTTCTAGTTAATGCCATTGCGCCTACATCAGTAACAAGAGCTGTCATCGCAAGAAGAACTGCTATTGTCATAGCTATAATTACCGCAATAGAGCCTTTATGATTGAAATTAGCTTTTGTTTTAGATTTTTTCATAATAATCCCCTCATTCACTTTCCACTCTCATGCTGGTGGATGAACTTACATTTAGGCTGCCACTAGGAGCTATTATAGTTCTGATGATAGGAACTATGAGATTAAGAGTGTGATTCACAGTCACTGTTACCTCGCTGCCGTAAGGTCTAGAGTCTGAAGGGCTTATAGTTACAGATACTGTTCCTATGAAAGCAGCTTTATCTGTTGCCATGGTTGTGATTTCAGAGTTGGATTTTCCTACTGCTGCGGCTCTAGCTCCTTCCCTAGAAGCATTTGAAACTACTAGATAGGCATTGAATACCCTTCCAAATTCTATAGTTCCAAATACAATTAATAACAAGAGTGGAAGGACTAGTGCAGTCTCTACTAAGCTCTGGCCTTTTGAGTTTCTTATGGGAGAAAAAATATTTTTCATACTAATCCCACCTAGCTTTTAGTTTAAAACTTTGATATTCTTTATAAGTTTAATCAAAGTTATAAAATTATTTAATTAGCCTATAAATGAAAATTTGCCCTGCCTTATTATAAGGCAAGGCAATAGGATATGATTTTGAAAGTAGTAAATAGGTTTATTTTGTTATCCAGCTAGAGCCTCTGCAATTCTGTCAAATAAATCAGAGATAGCATCAGTTACTGCAGGCATAGCTAGAACTACAACAAGGGCTATAACAGCTATAATAAGAGCGTACTCAACCATACCTTGTCCATCCTCGTCTTTGATGAACTTACTAATAAACGGTGTTATCAAAGCTTTCATGTAATCTAACATAATGAGCCCTCCTTTATAAAATTATCAAAATACCCCCAAAATTAATTGTTTGAAAATTGCGAAAACTAAATTTAAAATAAATCGCAATCTTACATGGTCCTATAGTAATTTAGACTTATAGTATATATACCTCATTAAATGTTAGTTAAACAAGTCGAACATAAAATAAAATTTAAAATAAAATATAATTGTAATATATACTGAATTAGTATAATAAGAACTACATGTATTAGAGAAATTCAGACTGATTATGGGGTTCAGAAATCTTGTTGTACCCAAGATAAACTTAACTGATTAAAGCGATGCAGGTTGCTCATGGGTAGCAAAAGTCTTTTAGTATATAATGAAAAGCGCGTGATTTATGATTTTATACATAAACAACGCGCTTAGTTTTAATCGATAATTGTACAAAACTTTTAAAATACAGCTGGAGTTATTACTGAAAGAATTTTTACAGGAGAACCTAGAGGGTTTCTCCACTGGTGAGGCATTGTAGATGGATAGTGTATAGAATCACCTGCCTGAACTAGGTATTCCTTGTCTTCTATTTCCACGATTAATACACCCTCTAATACATAGGCAAATTCTTCACCAGGGTGGTTGTACTTATGTCCATGCTTTTGACCTCCAGGAATAGTTACTATCATT
Organism: Acetoanaerobium noterae; assembly: GCF_900168025.1. Taxonomy (NCBI): domain Bacteria; kingdom Bacillati; phylum Bacillota; class Clostridia; order Peptostreptococcales; family Filifactoraceae; genus Acetoanaerobium; species Acetoanaerobium noterae. The sequence continues at coordinate 470,859 of NZ_FUYN01000002.1, forward strand.
GATTCCAAGCTTCTACCAGAAAAATCCCCACTCAATCTCACAAATTCAGAAGGAAGACCTTCCATTTTAAAAGATTTTTGCTCGTCAATTTTTACATGATAGTTATGAGTATCCATGCTGTAGAAAAAATAGGTCATAGGCACTGAGAAAGCATCAGCTAGTTTTTTTAGTGAGGTAATTGCAAGTGAGGATGAGCCGTTTTCTACTTGGGATAAAAAACTTACAGAAAGCTCTGTTTTATCAGCTAAATCCTTTAGTGTATATCCTTTTTCTTTTCGTAGCTCTTTTATTTTATCTGCTATTTCGCTTAATATCTCCATTTTTTGTCTCCAATTAGTTAATAATAAATATAGGATAATAATACCATATAAGTTTGTCTTATTTCAATCATACTGTAAAAAATTCAGCTATATTTACTGTATATATAGAAAATTTACAGTATTATTAAAATTATGGTTGAAAATTATAGTTATACAATATATAATTTAGTCTAGATTAACAATTGTGATAGTTTTAACTTTTCACACAATTGTTTTTAGCCTTTAGGAAAACGATTTTGTAATCTGTTTTTCTAGGAAATATCATTTTATATGAAATCATACTGATGGAGGGAAGTAAATGAGCGATATGGTAGTAAAGAACAAAAGACCATTTGGTTTCTACGTATGCAGTGTTGCATTTATGTTTGAAAGAATGGCGTATTATGCTGCTAAGTATCTGATTTATGTTTTTGTGGCGGCAACTGTAGTAACAGGAGGATTAGGGCTTACAAGTGTAGAAGCTGCACTTATCCAATCAAATCTTGTTGCATTTACATATTTGGCACCTATTATTGGTGGATATATCTCAGACAGATTTATAGGAGCAAGGTATTGCGTACCAGTTGGTATAGCTCTTATGGCTGCGGGATACTGGATAGGAGCATCAGCAACTGATGCAGTAGGAATGAATATAATGGTTGCTCTTGTAGCTATTGGAACAGGGTTATTCAAAGGCAATGTTGCAGCTATTAGCGGTGCTTTATTTGATGATAAAGAGCAGCTTGATTCTGCTTTTTCAACTCAGTACTCTTTTGTTAATATAGGAGCATTTATAGGAACTACTGCTGTAGGAATCCTAGTTGCAAGTACATTTGCTCAAGGCGAAGTGCAAGGCTTTAGAGCAGCTTTTCAATTATGTGCAGTTATTTGCGTAGTTGATTTAATTTGGTTCTTATTTGGAAGCAAGTCTTTAGGCGAAGTTGGTAAAAAGCCATTTAAATTAGGAAAAGAAGCAGAAAAAGATGTAGTAGTAGAGAATAAGCCTCTTACTAAATCTGAAAAGAAAAAGGTATTTGCAATTATACTAATTTCAACTTTTTCAGTTATTTTCTGGGTATTTTGGTATCTTACATATCTAGCTGCCTACGATTACGGTGCAGCGTTTATTAATATGAATGTAAGTGGTTTTAATGTTCCGCTTTCATGGTTTGATTCACTAAACTCTATGACTTGTATAGCTCTAGGACCAGTTCTTGGTATGCTTTGGTTTAAATTATCAAAGACTGCAAAGGGAGACCTTAGCTTATTTAAAAAGCTTGGTATAGGGCTTGGACTTCTTGGAGCAGCATTTTTAATGCTAGTATTTGCAGAGTTTTCAAGAGGAGTAGGTGCAAGTGATGCATCTAAGGCAAGCCTACTTTGGCTGATTGCTTTTGGGTTACTTCTAAGCGTAGGAGAAATGTTCTTCTCACCACTAGGAAACTCATTTGTAGCTAAATATGCTCCGAATAAAATGGTGTCAGTGCTTATGGGGGTATGGACATTTGCAACTTTTATAGCTGGTAAATCATACGGATATTTATATGCATTTGCTTCAAAATTCTCAGTTATTCAAGCATATTCAGTAATACCTGCAATTTTATTTGTAGCTGCTGTGATGCTGTTTGTATTTGACAAGAAGCTTACTACCTTACTTGAAGATGACAGTGATGAAGTAGAGGATGCTTTAGCATCATAAAAATTAAAAAAATATATACCCATATGGCAATATTCATGCTGTATGGGTATACTGATATTATGATAGAATTTGGTTTATGATTTTGAAAAGTTAAGCTTACTTATTATTTTGAATTATTTTTTAGGAGAGATAAGACTATGAAATTAAACAGACTAGAAAGTATCTTAGAAAAAATGAAGGCAGAGAATCTGGAGCAGATGATAATTTCTGATCCAGCATCAATTTTTTACTTAACAGGTAAATGGATTCATCCAGGAGAGAGAATGCTAGCTCTTTATATCAGCACAAGAGGTGAGCATAAGCTGTTTGTAAACAAGCTTTTCCCTATAACTGAGGATTTAGGAGTAGAGATAGTTTGGTTTGACGATACAAACAATGCTGTAGAAATCCTATCAGAGGTTGTTTTAAAAGACAAGTCAGTAGGAGTAGACAAAAACTGGCCAGCTAGATTTTTAATTGGACTAATGGAGCTAAAAGCTGGAAGCTCATATGTAAATGGTTCATTAATCGTAGACAGAGTGAGAATGATTAAGGATGAAGCAGAAAAAGACTTTATGAGAGAGGCTTCAAGACTTAATGATTTAGCAATGGAAAAGCTAAAAAATGAAGTAACTAAAGGTCACAGCGAAAAGGAATTAATGCAGGTGCTTCAAGGGATTTACAAAGAGCTAGGAACTGATGGATTCTCATTTGAGCCTATTTTAGGATTTGGAGCAAATGCAGCTAATCCTCACCACTCAAATACTGATAAGGTTGCTGAGATAGGGGATAGCATCATTCTAGATATAGGCTGTGCAAAAAATTCATATTGCTCAGATATGACTAGAACAGTGTTTTTAAAGGAAGCTAGCGACAAGGCTAAAGAGGTATTTGAAATAGTACTAGAAGCTAATAAAAGAGCTATTAATACTGTTAAGCCTGGAGTTAGATTCTGTGATATAGATGCTGCAGCTAGAGATTACATAGCATCTAAAGGCTACGGTGAATACTTCACTCATAGAACAGGACACTCTATAGGTATTGATGTACATGATTACGGCGATGTTTCTGCTATCAACACAGACAAAGTTGAGCCAGGAATGATATTTTCTATAGAGCCAGGTATCTATCTACCAGGAGAAATAGGAGTAAGAATAGAAGACCTAGTACTAGTTACTGAGGATGGATGCGAAGTACTAAATAAAGCAGATAAAGAGCTTTGTATATTATAGGATAATAGATTTTTTAGTGAAAGACCTGTGAAAAAGTTCATGGGTCTTTTGTTATGCTTCTAAAAAATTGAAAAATATGAGCCATCTTAAACTAAAATTAATGAGTATAGTTCTTATCATCATAGAATATTTATTGATAGATAAGGGTATATAATATTTTAGAGAATAACTAAATGGGGGATTTTTATGTGGACTAGAGTGGAACTAAAATCAAAGGCTAAGGATTTTTTGCGAATGTATTACTGGAAAGCTTTTTTGGTTGCTTTTATGATATTTATAGTAGGAGGAAACCAAAATATGCTCCTCAATTCAGGAGGAAGCTCTGGAAGGGGAGGGCAAGATGCTCATTATCAAGGCGGGCAAATTATAGTTGATGACCCGAATTCCTTTGTTGGAAGATTTACAGAGCTGATGGGAACGCCTGGAATACTTGCTCTTTCTATTGTGATAGTGCTATTTGTGATTGGATTTTTTCTTTTATTTAGATTTTTTATTGGAATCCCAATTGAAATAGGAGGAAGAAAATTCTTCTTAGATGGTATTAATGAAGAACCAGATGTAAAATCACTTGGATGGGTATTTAAATCTGGTTCATATATGAACATATCAATCACTATGTTTTTAACTGGAATATATAATTTTTTATGGTTTTTGCTACTGATAATTCCTGGAATAATAAAGCATTATTCCTATATGATGGTTCCTTATATTTTAGTTAAAAATCCAAATATTGAACCTTCAAAGGCAATAAGACAAAGTATTCAAATGACAGATGGACATAAAATGAATATGTTTATTTTAGATTTATCATTTTTAGGTTGGTATATTTTAGGAACCTTGATGCTAGGAATTGGAGTTTTATTTGTAAATCCCTATTATGAAGCTACTTATGCTCAGTTATATGTATCTTTAAAGGATAATGAAACTATTGAGTATTAAATTTATTGATTAATTTATATATAAATCTGCTTAATTATATCTAATATATGGATAATGTCTTGGAAAACAGTATAAAGTTTTAGATTTTTTAGGAAGGGACCGGCAGGTCCCTTTTTTAGTACACTCTCTTTATGGTATAGCCAAGAGCTTTCATTTCATCGGATATTAGCTCCACATGATTATGACCGTTTGTCTCTACTGTAACCTCTAGCATAGCATCCATGAATCTGTTTGAAGCTTTGAACTGATTGTGATCTAGCTTGATTACATTTGCTCCTAATTTTGCTAGTAGATTAGAAATTTTAGCCAATTCTCCAGGCTTATCAGGCAGGTTCACAGAAAAACAAAATATTCTTCCCATAGATACAAGCCCTTGATTGATAAGGGTGGAAATGGTTAAGAAATCTATGTTTCCACCGCTGATGATGCAGGCTATATTTTTATTTTTTTCTTTGATTTTTCTAAGCGCTGCAAATGGTAAGACACCTGAATTTTCTCCAACTAATTTATGATTTTGCATCAGTAGCAAAAATGCCTCCATTATGTCAAAATCAGATACCTCAATGATTTCATCCACATGGGTTTTTATTAGTTCATAGGTTAGGCTACCAGGATTTTTAACAGCAACTCCATCAGCAATCGTGCATACTCTTTCTAGGCAAGTGAGTTTGTTGTTTTTCATAGATAAAGACATGGCATTTGCACCCTCTGGCTCTACTCCTATAATTTTTATATTAGGATTTAGAGCTTTTGCACAGGTAGCTACTCCAGCAATCAAGCCACCTCCACCTACTGGAACAATAATTAGATCGAGATTTGGAGCTTCGTTTAATATTTCAATGGCTATAGTTCCTTGACCTTCTATCACATCTGCATCGTCAAATGGATGAATGAACAGCATGTTTTCACTGCTTTCAAGACGCTTTGCTTCTTCATAGGCTTCATCATAGCAATCTCCATGAAGAACTATATTTGCGCCGTATTTTTTGGTGGATTCTACTTTGATAAGTGGAGTGGTTTTTGGCATGACAATGGTTGCAGTAACCCCAAGCTCTTTTGAAGCATAGGCAACTCCTTGAGCATGGTTACCAGCAGAGGATGATATAAGCCCTTGAGATTTTTGCTCTGAGTTTAGTTTACTGATTTTGTTATAGGCTCCACGAATCTTAAAAGCTCCAGTGGTTTGAAGATTTTCAGGCTTTATGTATACGTTGTTTGAGCAGTAAGCGCTGAAAAATGTGCTATGAATGAGGTTGGTTGGTCTTAATACTTTCTCGATTCGTTTGTGAGCACCTTCAAAATTAAAATTATACTGTATATTGGATACAGTATAGCTTGCATCATAGTTCTTTTCCATTTGTTTTTCCTCCTTTGTTTTTTAGCATAAAAAAACTCGCCCTAAAAAGCCTAAGCTTTCAAGGACGAGATTATCTCGCGGTACCACCTTGCTTGTGTATTAATTACACCACCTCATTTCAGTTCTATCAAACCTAAGCCAGTAACGAGGCTAGCCGGTATTCTTTACACTTTGATTCAAGAATACTGCTCAGGAGGGATTTGAATTTATTTCTTGCATCGATTTTCACCAGCCATCGACTCTCTGTAGCAAAGCATATAAATTCCGTTCTCCATCTACGCATAATATTAAATTAATAGGTATGATATCACAGATAATTTGGTTTGTAAACTAAAATATTAAGCTCTTTTTGATTTTGTGATGTGGTTGTAAACTGGAACTCCTAGAGCAGTAATTAATATTCCTAGAACTGCAGTTTTGAAATCAGTTACAAGGGTGCTAAGTAAAATATATATTCCTCCAGCTATTCCAACTAGTGGAACAAAAGGATAAAATGGTACTTTGTAGGCTGGATTTAAATGAGAGAATTTTTTTCTTAGGACAAATATTCCAGCTACTGCCATTACGAAGAAAAACCAAACCATAAACATTGCCAAGGTAGTTAAAACTTCAAAAGATCCACTCATAACATAAAGTACAGCCAATGCTCCTTCTAATACGAAAGCTAAAACAGGAGTATTAGATTGTGGATGAAGATAACTAAGCTTATCTGCGAAAGGGAACAAGCCTTCACTTGCCATTGCAAATGGAACTCTTACACCAGTTAATAAATAGCCGTTCATAGCCCCAAATATAGAAATCATTATTCCTGCAGAGATTAGAATAGCTCCTGATTTTCCAAACATCAGAACAGCGGCATCTGAGGCAGGTGTTTGTGAAGCAATTACAGCGTCCACAGGGATAACATTTATTATAGCTATATTTATAAGGACATAGATTATCATTGTTATAGATAGACCTAAAATTATAGATTTAGGAAGGTCTTTAGATGGATTTTTAAGCTCGCCAGCCATGTTAGCAACTCCTACCCAGCCATCGTATGCCCATAGGGTTCCAAGTATAGCAGAGCCAAATCCAGCAAGGCTAGCTCCAGAAAGTGAAACCTTAGAAACCTCGCTAACTCCTCCTACAGTGCCTTTTATAAAGCCAAAAGCAATTATAATTACTATAGGGATTAGCTTTGCAATAGTTGCAACAACTTGAATTTTGCTACCTATTTTTGTAGAAGCTATATTTACTAAGATTAGAAAAAATATTAAAGATATAGCTAGTATTTTTTGAGTAAAATCAGACATTGGAATGAAGAAAGTAGCTTGAGTTACAAAAATTATAGACAAAGCTGCAGTAACTCCAGGTACATAGATGAATGACTGTACCCATCCGAATAAAAACGCCCATTTTTCACTATATAATTCTTTTATGTATACAAAAAGTCCGCCTGTTTTAGGGATTGCTGTAGCTATTTCACTGATTGTAAGAGCAGAAGCTACAGTTAGCAGTCCTCCTATTATCCAAGCCATAATTCCTAGAAACGGGGAACCAGCATTGCTAAAAACAGGTGACGATTTAAAGAAGATGCCTGAGCCTATTACTATACCTATTACCATAGTTATAGCATCAAGCGCTCCGACTTGTTTTTTTAGATTTTGGTTAGAAGACTGTGATTCTTTTGGTTGTAGCTTAACAGTTTGCTGCATTAAGTTTCGTCCTTTCAAAATATAATATAGTTGCTTTTCTGAAGTGTTGAAATTTACTGAAAATATATTGCGAAGTTCATCATTTACACTTGAGACTATATTATTTTATGAATTTGTCCGCCATATGTCAACAAAGTTATTTTTATAACAAGTATTTAAAAACAAAATAGATGAATATATAGAAATCTATAAGATATATCAAGTGGAATAGAGATAATAAATAAAACAAAATTAAAAGGCTTGTAACCTATTTAGTATAGGAAACAAGCCGCATAATTAAATACTATAAGAAAGTCTAAATTAAAGGGTTTATATCAGAGAAAAGGTGATGGTTCTGCTTTATTCAAAGAATATCAATGCATTGTTTATATTTCTGCCAGGATTTGTTTTGTAAGAGCCATTGTACAAAAGAGCTGAAGAAGCTCCACCGTCTAGATTCATAGCACTTTTTAGGTTTAATTCCTTGCAAATTTGAGATAGCTCAGTAATCGAAGCATTTGCCACTGTTCCTATGATTACTCTTCCATCTTCTCTATAACCGACAAAGCTTCTTTGAGATCTTTGGGTGTTGATTTTGGCTTCAGTGAAGCCTTCTTTTGCACCATCGGCTGTTATAGTATTATTTAATATAAGACTTGGTCCAGCTCCTACAGCGTATACTACGTCCTTCCATACTGCGTGGTCGGCCTCAGTAGCATTTTCTCTTGTTGAGAGAAACTCTGGAGTATAATCTACTGTAGAGCCTATGTTAAATCTTTCCATTAGATAGTGCATGGAAGGGTTGAAGGATATTACGAATCCATCACTTGGGATAGCTGTATTTCCTGAATTTTTTTGAGCAACCTTACCATTTCTCACTATTACATTTTGGGCGTCTGGCATTTGAGTAGAGCTAGCGAAATCAGGAGTAAATATCATAATAGCGTCAGGCTCAGTTCTAGAATGATTGATTCCCCAAGTGTAGTACTGGTTTTCTACACCATCTATGCTTCCTGTGATTTCTATATTTAAATTATCTATCACTAGCTTTTTATCCTTGGTTATACCAAGCACAGCACCGTAGTTTCCAATGTGAAGAAGCTTTCCTTTATCTATTATTGTTCCATATGGAACAGGAACTCCGTTGTAAGCACTAAAATATGTGCCATTTACTGCGGCAAAAGCCTTTTTGCCTTCTATAGCTCTGGTATTTACGATGTTTTGAAGGCTATCAGCCGCCAAAATTTTATTGTTTGCTAGTCCCATTGCAGGACTTATATCGGTAGCATTTAAATTGAGTAACACATATTTAGCAGTTTTTCCATTGCTGAATTTCTGGCTAGTATAATAGTGGTGAGATGAAGCGAAAGACAAAGTAGAAGATACTAATAGGATTAATATCATAATTGTTAGAGTAAAAAGCCTTTTTATCATAGAGCCCTCCTTGAAATTTTTATTAATAGTATTATATCAAGAATTCATTAGGATAAGATAGAATTAGTTTAATTTATATCAAACTTTGAAAAGCTGAGTGTATTCTAGGTTTTGTTTTATAGAATAAGCGAATGGGTAAAAATATTTTGACAATTAATAGTACTATTGTATTATAAAGTAAAGAGATAATAAGGGTGAATAAATTTTGAGAGGAGTTTTAAATGAGTCTATTTGTAAACTATAATGATTCAAGATTTATTGATATTGCACAAAAGATTTTTGAAGAACAATTTATAAGAGACCCAAAACTCAAAGCACAGCTAGATAATAGAAGAAAGAAGCTTATGTATGATGATGTTGTTTACAATATAAGCCATCTGATGACAGCGGTTTACTTTTCGGATGAGAAGATTTTTGAAAACTATGCTCTGTGGGTGTATGAACTGCTTTGCAATCTGATGAAGGATTTTGACAGAGATAGAATAATGCAGATGATGGTTGAACATTATACTATAACTGCTGAGGTGCTAGAAGCCGATGCAAAAGAGATGTTTAGCGAAAAAGAGCTTGAAAAAGCAGTGGATTATTTGAAAATAGCTATTAATGTTACAAAGGAAGCAGTTACAAATATTGAGCTTTCAGATTCATTTGAAAAAGGAAAGTATAAAAAGCTTAGAAAAGAGTATCTAGATGCCCTTTTAAAGAGTCAAACTACTGAAGCCTATAGAATAATTGAGGATGCTAGAGCCTCTGGAGTATCACTTGTGGATATTTATGAAGAGGTATTGTCAAAAGTATTGTACGAAGTGGGAGAGCTATGGCATAAGAGCATAATAACAGTTGATAAAGAGCATTATGCTACATCAATTACTCAGTCAATAATGTCAAGATTTTATGATGAAATATTTAATAGACCTAGAAAGAGTAAGACTCTTTTGTCGTGCGCTGTGGGCAGTGAGCTTCATGAGATAGGGGTAAGGATGCTTTCGGATATGTTTGAATATCATGGTTGGGACACGATTTATTTAGGGGCTGCCCTTCCAGAAGCTGCAATATTAAATGCTATAAAAGAGCATCAGCCAGATTTAGTAGCTCTATCTGTAACCATGCAGCCGTATCTTACAGAATGTGAAAGCGTTGTGCTTTCAATTAGAAAAAACTTTCCGGCTATAAAGATAGCAGTTGGAGGGCAAGCTTTTATTCCAACAGAGCGCTTATGGGAAAAGTGGCCAATAGATTTTTATTCTAAAAAAGCCATTGATCTTATTGAATGGGCAAAAGAAAATATCTAAATGTGACGATGATATAAAATACAGAGCTACATAAGGATTACGTGTAAGCTAGGAAAGTATGATATGGAGGGGACTGGGGATGGATTTAACAGGATTTCTGTTAGAATGTGACAAAAATGGTCAGATTTTAAATGTATATTGGAATGAGCCGACATATATAGTTTCTCCATATCAGAAAAGATTAACGGATTTATTTTCAGAGGATGTGAAGCAGGATTTAGAAGCTATGCTTGTTAAATCAAAAGATGTAAGCGAAATGCTCTACTGCAGCAAAAATTTAGAGCTAAGAAGTCCGAAAAGACAAATTTCAGTTTGCTTTTTAGCATCGGAAAAATCCATTTTAGTTCATGGGATAGATGTTATGGAGCTAGGCATAGAATCCTCTATGCCAGCTTTAAAAAAGATGATTTATAACTTTATGAAAGTTCTTCATATGTATGACGGTAAAGTTATAACCGATAATGAAAGAATCATGAGATTTCAGTTCGAACAGATTCAAAAGCTAAACAATGATTTGCTTAACACTCAAAGACAGCTTCAAAAAGCAAATGCGCAGTTAAAAAGAGCTAATGAGGTCCTAAACAATAGACTAGTAAAGGATGCACTTACAGGACTTGTAAGCAGATATCAATACAGAGAAGAAATTGATATGATTATCAAAACATCACCAGATAAAAAGGGGATTTTTACTTTTATAGATATCGATGACTTCAAAAGAATCAATGACAACTTTGGACATAAGGTTGGTGATATCTATTTAAAGATATTTGCAAATAGATTATCTAAGTTGAATTTTGATAACGCTATTTTTATGAGAATTTCTGGCGATGAGTTCGGAGTTTATATTCATGGATATGAAGAAGTAACCGATGAGCTTATAAAATTTGTCTGGGATGAAATAGAAAGTAAAATTCTTTCTTCTGAATTTGAAATAAATGCTATAAAGCACAAGATATACTGCAGTGCTGGAATGGCTGTGTATGCTGAAGATACTAACAGTGTTTACGAGCTTATAGATTATGCAGATTTTGCAATGTATATAGCTAAAAAAAGCGGAAAAAATTCTTATAGAAGGTTTAATTTAGAACAATATAAGAGTGCTAAAAATTAATTTAACCTAGGAGGATTTATGAGTTTTAATTTAGATAGGTGAGTCGGACATATAACTGAAAATGCTATAAAGCAGATTTCAGAGGCCTTTGGTAAAAGGCTTAAGGATACAGGAATTACTAGGATTCAGTGGATAGCTATGTTTTATATAAACAAACATGAGATGATATCTCCACGAGAGCTTTCTAAGATTATGAATGTTCAGGATTCTAGTGCTACTAGGTTGATTGAGCGTATGGAAAAAGAGGATTTAATTGAAAAGATACCTAGCGAAAAGGACAAAAGAGTTACTTTTGTAAAGCTTACCTCAAAAGGCAATTCTCTTTTTAAAACTTTGATTCCATACGGAGATGAGTTTAATAATGAGCTTATTGAGGGGATAGATGAGGAGGAGCTTGAAGTATTTGAAAGAGTTCTACACAAAATGATAGAAAATATTTCCAAGAAGGGATAAATTTTAGTTGAAATTTATTCCTTCTTTTGTTATGCTCTAATTATACTTGCTATAGCAAGTAAATTTATAAAATAATATCAGGAGGTTGTCATGGCTTATAATGTTAGAGAAATGCTAAACAGTTTTGTTGGGGGATTAGAAAATTTATCAAAAACTAATGGGGAGCAGGTTGGAGCGTTTATGGGACTTTTAGGAGCTGCCTATGAGCCTAAGCATCTAGACCTTAAAACTAAAGAGCTTATGAGCGTTGCAATAGGTTGCTACAATAGATGCGAATACTGCATAGTTTATCATTCATACAAAGCTTTGGAAGCAGGAGCTTCAAAAGAAGAAATTTTAGAGGCGGCTATGGTTTCTGTTGCATTTGGTGGAGGACCTTCTATGGCATACACTGTTACACTTCTTCAGGAGTGTATAGATGAATTTGAAAAGGATTTTAAATAAACTAAATAAAAATAAGGTAAAAAGCTGATGGGAGATAAATTCTCCCTTTTTTTGGAGGTAATTCTAATGGAAAAACAAATTATTATAGAAAAATTAAATGGACACGACAAAGAAGCTATAGTTGGAAAATGTCACAAAAAGCCAGGAGAGCAAGTAGCTGAAGGAGAAGTATTAATAACAGTGGAATCGAGCAAAGGCTCATTTGCCATAAAATCTGACTATGAAGGAAAGCTTATAAAGCTTGATATAGATGAAGGAGATACAGTTAAAAAAGGACAAAGCATAGGGCTTATAGAAGCAAGTAAAGAGCCTGCTGAGAAAAAACCAGCTTATAGCTTTGGAATTGCAAAGGCAGTAGACAAGGATATGGCATTTGATGTGATTGTAATAGGTGGTGGACCTGGAGGCTATGTTGCTGCGATAAGAGCGGCTCAGTCTGGATTAAAAACAGCAGTAATAGAAGCTGACAAGCTAGGTGGAACTTGCCTCAATTACGGGTGCATACCTACAAAAGCAATGATAAGCAGCATAGGAATAATTGACAATATAAAGCAAGCTCATAACCACGGTATATCTACTGGAGAAATCGAAATTGACTTTACGAGGCTGATTGAGAGAAAAAATGAAGTTGTAGACCAGCTAGTAGGTGGGATTGAACATTTGATGGGAGCTAACGATATAGAGTTTATTCACGGAAAAGCTGAAATTTTAGAGGATAAGAAAATAAAAGTAAATACAAAAAAGTTTAATTATAAACTAGAGTATAAGAATTTAATTCTAGCGCTTGGTTCAAAGCCTTCGTACCTTCCAATAGAAGGAGCAGATAGTGAAGATATATTGACTAGCACAGAGCTACTATCTCTTAGAGAAATACCTAAATCTCTTGTTATCATAGGCGGCGGAGTTATAGGAATGGAGTTTGCATTTATATATAGAGCTTTAGGAACGGATGTGAGCGTAGTTGAGTTTATGCCGCAGATATTAAATGTACTTGATAGTGATGTAGCTGAGGTAGTAAGAGATGAAGCTATAGAAAGAGGGATAAAGATTTATGAAGGGGCAAAAGCGACCTCGATTAAAACAACTCTAGATGGTATGAAACTGCTTGAGCTAGAGCTTGATAATAAGACTATGCATATATGTTCAGAAAAGCTTGCTATGGCTGTAGGAAGAAAAGCTAATCTAGATAGCTTAGACTTAGAAAAGCTAGGAATAGAGCTAAATGAAAGAAAAAATGGCATAAAGGTCAATGAATACATGCAGACTAATCAAGAGAACATTTATGCTATAGGCGATGTAACAAATATAATCCAGCTTGCGCATATAGCATCTCATCAAGGCATGGTAGCAGCTGACCATATAGCTGGAGGTATGCACAAGATAGATTATAGCGCAGTACCAAGTGCAATATTTACAATGCCAGAGATAGGTACGGTAGGCTTGTGTGAAAAGCAAGCAAGAGCTGAAGAACTAGATGTAATAGTTAGCAAGTTTCCGTTTATTGCAAATGGCAAGGCTATAGCAATGGGAGAATCCAAAGGTTTTGTAAAGCTAATTGCCGATAGAAAGACAAGGATAATACTAGGAGGAAGCGTGGTTGGGCCTCATGCAACAGATTTGATGGCTATAATTTCAAATTTTGTAGCTATGAAGATAACAATAGATGAAGCAAAGACTGTAATCTATGCTCATCCTACTACTTCAGAAGCTATACATGAAGCAATACTAATGCTAGAGGGGAAAGGGATTCATTTTGCCTAAAAATCTTATTATTTATGTGTCTAGAGTATTTGAGGCTTCTTTTAATTTAGCTTTTGAGCAATTTATTTTTGAGAATTGCAAGGAAGATGAGGTGATTTTGTATCTATGGCAAAATGACAAGACAATAGTGGTAGGAAGACATCAAAACCCATATAAGGAATGCAGTGTAGACAAGCTAAAGGCTGATAAGGTTGACCTTGTAAGAAGAGCCTCGGGCGGGGGAGCTGTCTATCATGATTTGGGGAATCTGAATTTTACGTTTATATCACAGGAAAATAATTACGATATAAGCAAGAATTACGGCATTATATTAGATTCACTTCGAGCTTTTGATATAGGAGGAGAAATATCTGGAAGAAATGACCTCACAGTAGATGGAGCTAAGTTTTCAGGAAGTGCCTTTATGTCAGATAATCAAGCTAGGTGTCATCATGGAACCCTGCTAATAGATACGGATATGGAGGCTTTAGCGAGGTATCTGACTCCATCAAAGCTCAAGATAAGCTCAAAAGGCATAGAGTCAGTAAAATCAAGAGTTGTGAACATTAGAAAAATAAATCCTGATATCACTCCACTAAAGCTCATAAATCAAATTATAGAAGCATTTTGTAAAGCCTATGATACTCATACATTTCCGGTTTATATTGATAGGGAATCAGCAGTTGAAAAGGTTTTAGAAAAAGAGCATAGCTATAGAAACTGGGACTGGACCTATGCTCTTACACCTAAATTTGATATAAGCTATGAAGCTAAATTCGCTTGGGGCATTTTTGAAATGGATTTGGTGATTAAAAGCGGTGTTATAAAAACTGTTTTTATTAATACAGACTGTATTTTAAGCGAATCCTTTGAAAAATTAAAATCAGATTTAGTAGGTGTGAAGCTAGAAAAAGACGAGCTTTGTAAAGCTATATCAGGCTCGCTAAAAAATCCAGATATAATATCAGATATTTGCTTATTTTTGAGTGACAAGATTTAATAGCTCTAGAAGAAGTTCAATATCTTGTGTAGTAAGATATAGCTTTTCATCTAATTTAAGCTTCTTTTCACTTAGCTTTCCTATATTCGAGTTATTTTTGTACACACTTCCATTAATAAAATTGATAGTATAATTCTCGTGACCTGAGGATATAAGAGCACTTCTTAGGGATGAATCATAGCTGTATGAAGCATCTAGCTCGCTTTGCACGATAAGTGCAAGGTCTAGATATACATCTTCATTAAACATGATGCCTTGATAGCTGGTTTCATTAATTAAAACATCTTTGTAGTCATCTGGCGAAATATCCTCTAGTGACTCGGGATATGGAGGTTTTGGAGCTTCGCCAATTGCAATTGCCCATTTTCTTTCGTCGTAAATAGGCTTAAGCTTAGATTCTGATATCCAGTAGAAATAAGGCTTTGTTGGGGATTTTTTATTGTAGGGATCAGCCACATAAAATTTTTGATTTTGAGCATCATAGCCTGTCAGAAGAACTGCATGGTTATTTCTAAGGAGCCACTGCTTTTCACCCTCTATATCAAATTGTTTATAAAAAGGCTTTGCCCATCCCATCGTGGCATAGATAACTACGGGATTGCCACTTAGTAATTCTTTTTTTATATCCTCTAGCTCTGAGCCTGAGATGTCTCTAGTAATACTTGGCATATATGTGTTAGCGTACTCAGACAGTGGCTTAGGATATATTGTAGTTCTTATTTTTTCACTAGGTGAATATGGAGAGCCTGCAAAGCCTTTAGCTGGGTCAGTAGTAGTTTTTGGCATGGCATCTAAAAAATCCTTTAGGGTTACATCATTTGTTAGACCTTTTGATTTCAAAGCCATAAGAAGAGCAGTAGGCTCACATCCAACTACAGCTCTAGTAGGATAAAGCTGAGAAACATAAGGCACATCTATTACTATATAATCTGAAGTAGAATCAGCAAAAGCAAATGAAAAGATTGATAACAAAGTAAATGCAAGAATAGTAGCTAGGATTTTTTTCATGTATGTCCTCCTTTAGAAATGTTGTAAGAAACTAACTTATTCTTGCTAGATACCCTCATTAGAAGGTAACTATCATGGATTGATGCTAAATAAATTATTATTCCTTTGTTTCATGAGTTCCTATTATCTTAATTATAGTTATATATTCAGCTTAAATAGGTTAATTTATTTTGAAGAAGCTAGCAAATCATGTATAATTATAGTAAGTAAGCTTTGAAAGGAACTAAGATATGAGGGAGATTTTATCAAATAAATTAATTAGGAAACTAGTACTGCTATTTGCCGATGCGGCACTTGTAAATCTAGCTGCATTACTTGCGCTAGAGATTAGATTTGATTTTAATATTACAGGAAGCAATATAGAATATAAGATTGCTTTTATAGATCATTTTGTTATCTATACTTGTATTGTGTTGGTGATATTTTACTTATTTGGGCTCTATAGAAGTTTATGGAGATATGCAAGCATTAATGAAATGATGTCGATTGCACTATCTGCTTTTTGGTCTAATATAGCAATATATATTACTTTTTTACTGCTTGATGTAAATATGCCTAGAAGCTTTTACATAATAAATATGTTTACTATGGCTGCATTTGTTGGGGGACTTAGGTTTTCATATAGAGTGCTTAGACGTATAGAAATGGGAAAGCTACAGACCAATAAACTAAATAGGCCTCTGTCAAAGGTACTTATTATAGGAGCGGGAGAAGCAGGGGTTATGACTGCGAAAGAACTTCTTAGAACTCCGGATATGAATAAGGTTTTAGTTGGATTTGTAGATGACGATTCAAACAAAATAGGGAAAAAAATAAATGGTATACCTATTGTAGCTGATATAAGCTCGGGAGTGAAATTTTTAGATGATGTAGATGAAATCATTTTAGCGATGCCTTCGATTACTCATAAAAGAAGAAAAGAAATTATAGAAATATATAAAGATTCTGGTGTGAAGATGAAGATTCTTCCAGGGATATACGAACTTATAGATGGACAAGTAGATATTAAAAAAATTAGAGATGTGGATATTGAGGATTTACTTGGTAGGGATTCTATAGCTCTTGATAATACTCAAATAGCTGAAGATATAAAAAACAAAACAGTTATAGTAACTGGAGGGGGAGGCTCCATAGGCTCGGAGCTATGTAGACAGATAGCTAGTTTTTCTCCAAAGCTACTTATAATATTTGATATATATGAAAACTCAGCATATGATATCCAAAACGAGCTTAAGTCTAAATATCCCACACTTCCACTAAAAGTGCTTATAGGCTCTGTAAGAGATATAAATAGGCTAGATGAGATTTTTTCCAAATACAGGCCACAGCTTGTATTTCATGCGGCGGCTCATAAGCATGTACCACTTATGGAAGATAGCCCTTTTGAAGCTATCAAGAACAATACAGTAGGGACTAAGAACGTTTCTGAAATAGCTGGGAAATACGAAGTTCAAAGGTTTGTACTAATTTCTACTGATAAAGCTGTCAACCCTACAAATATAATGGGAGCTAGCAAAAGGCTTGCTGAGCTAGTCATTCAAGATATGAACAAGAAATATAAGACTGAATATGTAGCAGTTAGATTTGGAAATGTTCTAGGAAGCAATGGAAGTGTTATTCCGTTATTTAAAAAGCAGATTGAAAAAGGTGGACCTATTACAGTGACTCATCCTGACATCATAAGATATTTTATGACTATTCCAGAAGCAGTTCAATTGGTGCTTCAAGCTGGCTCAATGGCAAAGGGTGGAGAAATATTTATTTTGGATATGGGAGAGCCTGTTAAAATAGTTGATTTAGCAGAGGATTTAATTAGATTATCTGGATTTGAGCCTTATGAGGATATAGATATAGAGTTTACTGGACTTAGACCAGGTGAAAAATTATTTGAAGAGCTACTTCTTGCAGAAGAAGGTATATTAGATACCAAGCATGAAAAGATTTTTGTAGGAAAGCCATTTGATAAGGATGATGATTTCACTAGAAAAAGTCTAGATGGAATTATAGAATCTACATTCGAAGGAAACTATTCTCAGCTAGAGCAAAGAATAAAATTTTTAATACCGAGCTACAGAGATAAATTGCAGCATAAAAAAGCTTAAAATGATATAACGAAACAATAGATATTCTTATAAATTGTTGCTTAAATCAAAATGCCCTAAATTGAGGGCATTTTTTTGTGTTATAAAATTGTAATACAATTTTAGTTATTTTCAAAAGTATATAGGGTATAACTAAATAGAAAGCCTTTTGGCTAAAAATAAAAAGGAGGAAAAGGGATAATGAAAAAACTTTTATCTTTAATTACAGTTATGGCTGTTATTTTAACACTGATACCTTTTCAATCAACATTTGCGGCTACACCTGCTAGCAAAGTTAGAGTAAGTGATAAGGTGTGGGTTGGTAATATGGAGGCGCAGCACGGAGCTTTAGTTACATTTACTGAAGATAGTAACAATGCTTGGGAGGATACTCAAAATCTGACACTTAGATTGCCTGATGGAGTATCCTGGAACAAATTCACAAGAATCAATGCTAGATTAATTAACATGGCTGATGTTGATGGCAGAGATTTAACTATTAAGTTAGTAAATACAAAAAATATAGACAGAATTGTATTAGACCCATATTTTGATATAGAGCGTAGCGTAGAAAAAGGAGATTTAGTTCTTAGAGTTTATAGAGGCGATGTTGCTGATTCTGATAAGGAATTAGTAGTTGCTGAAATCAAGGACTATGGAGCAAAATTGACAAGCTCTGATATTGCTGAATTTAACTTTATTAAGCCTGGAAGCAAAGAAGTAGTAGTATATCTAGAAGAATTCATAGATGGATCTTTAGTTGATACACAAACCTATGACTTAGAAGTTGAAAACGCTGAAATTGACAAAGCTAAGGGAATAGAAATTAAAAGATTAACTGGAGACAAGAAGTTAACAGCTACTATGAATGGAGATTACGTTAAGCTAAATGTAGATAAAACTCCTGGGAAAAGTAAATGGGAGCTTAAATTTACTATCACTCCTGAAAAAGAATACGAAGGAGATATAGTGCTTAACTTAGAAGGAAGAGGCGTAGAGGATAGTATTACTCTTGGAACAGTTCTTAAAAATGTAGATATGATGACAGGTACAGCTACTAGCATAGGTCTTGGATTTCAAGATCAAGATGTTGCTGGTATAGAAATTACTGAAATGGAAAGAGGAACACTTCTAAAAGGAGTTTATACTATAGCTATAAATCCAGAATACAAAGGTTTAGTATTTACAGATGCAAAGCTTAATGTAACAGAAGGAAATATTGATATTGATAACTTTGAATATAGAGATGGAAAATTTGTGTTTGAAGTAAAATCAGCATCTACTAGAGCATCAAAAATAGTTATTAATGATATCAAGGTAACTGTTGACCAATTTGGATATTTAGGAGATTATAAAGGCGAGCTTATTTTTAATCATGATAAATCAGATCAGATTAAGATAGATGAGGAAGTATTATTTACTGCTACAGGCTCTAAACCTTCTGAAGGACAAGCTAAATATGTAGGACAGTTCATTATTGGAAGTCCAAGCTTTATTATAACTACAAATGGAATAAATAGAGTAGAGACTTTTGATGTAGCACCATATATTCAAGATAACAGAACTATGATGTCAGTTAAAGCTGCTGGAGTGGCTCTAGATGCAAAAGTAAGCTATGATGCAGACAAAAAAATGGTTACTGTAGAGTCAGGTGATACGAAAGCTACTATGACTATTGGAAGTAAGATTCTAAACATCAATGGCGAAGAAAAAGAAATGGATACAGAAGCGGTTATAAGCAATAGCAGAACATTTATACCTCTTGCTTTTCTAGCGGATGTATTTGACGCTGAGCTTAAATGGGATAACGTTACAAAAACTGTAACTATAATGAAAAATTAGTAGAATTTTAGTAAATATAATATTAGATTAAGCAAGGGCACTTAGAGCTGATAATTTAGTTCTAAGTGCCTTATTGTTTTTAAAATAATAATTCTAACGATGCAAGATACTTTAGTTTATACTATAATGGTAATATATTGGTTTGATAGTCAAAGGAGAAAAAAATGAAAAAGATTTATAAAACAATGCTACTTATGTTGATAGTGATACTAGCAACTATCTCGGTTACATTTTTTGTAACCAATAAATTTCACGAGCAAGAGCTTTATTCAGCGTCTGGAGTTTTAGAACAGGTAAAGGATATTTCGGAATTAAATACTGTAGAAATGTATTTCAATGAAATCATAGATTTTAAAAATGCTAAGCTATTCAACAACTTCCAAATACCTTTTACTGAGAAATCATTTATTTTTACTGTAAAAAGCAAAGTGAAAGCGGGAGTTGATCTTAGCGGCATTGACGAAGGAGATATCGCTATTTCTGGAAAGAGCTTGCTTATCAAGCTACCTAATCCAACGATTACATCAAAGGAGATACTTTCATATAAGGTTTATGATGAAAAGAATGGATTATTTAACGAGGTAACTACAGAAGATACCTTAAAAGCACTTGAGCTATTTGAAAAAGATATGGAAGAACAAGCACTAAGCAGTGGAATTATAGAAAAATCAAAAGAAAATACGGAGCATATTATTAGAAATTTTTTTTTATCCTATGGATTTGAATCAATTGAGCTTGAATGGAAGTAAAAAAAAATTGAACTATTTATGTCTGTAATATTAAGGATGAAAAACTAGATATTATTCATATATATTATTTTTTTATTTTATCACAAAACGTGATAAAATTTAGACAGAATTGCAAGAATAATTTTAATCTTTTAATTACTCTTAAAAAATTTGTCGCAAAAGGAGCACCATATGATTCGAAGCATAAGGACAAAAGTTATCATCAGCATGATGTCGCTAGTCATACTATCAGGTATGTTTCTAGGCTATGTAAATTACATGGATTCAGAAAAGCTAGCAATAGATATTATTAAAAGAAATAATAAGGCTGAACTAGAAAATATAAATGAGTATTACTTTGAAAAGCTCATATTTGACATGGAATATATTGTTGAAGCTTGGGCTAATAATCCACAAATTACAAACTATGTTAAGTCTGATGATAACCATTATGTAAGAAGCATTCCTGAAGATTTTATTAATATTTATGAAAAATGGCTAGGTTTAACTGAATCAATGAAAAATGTAACTTGGCTCTATTATGCTTTAGAGGAAGACGGCTCTATATATATTGCTCCAGTTGATGAAACTATGCCTCTTGATTACGATGCTAGAAGCAGAGACTGGTATAAAGGCACAGCAAATAAGCATGGAGAGATATTTTGGACTGAGCCTTATATAGATGCTGGAGATTCAGGAAAGCTGCTCCAGACAGTATCAAAAGCTGTATACAAGGACAATAAACTCAGGGGAGTTGTTGGACTGGATATTGAGCTTGAAAAATTCACAGAAATAATTGAAGGACTTAGCTATTCAAAGCAATCGAATATATTTTTACTAAATGAAAAATTAGAGGTTTTGGCATCTAATGAAAATGCTCCAGAAAATTTAAGCACATATGCTAAGAAAGCTGTAAGCGGTGAGCAAGAGCTGTTTACTCTAGATAAAATTCAATATGTATCTACCTATGTACCTATCAGTATAAATAACTGGAAGCTAGTTGCACTTACTCAGACAAATTTAAATGAAGAGCTTAATTCAATTCGTGACAGAATACTAACCATAGTCTTATTGACCATATTGCTTGGAATTATTATGTCACTTATACTTTCAAGAAACTTACTAAAACCTCTTAGGTCACTTATTTTAACTACGGAAAAAGTCAGCGATGGAGATTTCAAGGTCAGAAGCACTATAACTTCTAATGATGAATTTTCAGTACTTTCCATGAGCTTCAACTCAATGCTAGACGATATAGAAAATCTGATAGCTCAAAGGGATGAAAATTATATTAAAACAGTTACAGTTCTTGCCAATGCAATTGAAGCATCTGACGAATATACTAGAGGTCATTGCGATAGAGTGGGAGACATTGCACTTCAAATAGCAGATAAGTTAAATCTGACAAGCAAACAAAAAAACAACTTGAGGTTTGCCTGCATACTTCACGATGTAGGGAAAATTGGAATAAGTGATAGGATTTTAAACAAACCAGGTTCACTTACAGATGCAGAGTACGAAATAATCAAGAAGCATCCTGAGATAGGCTTTGAGATAATTAAAGAAATTGATTTTCTTGAAGAGCCAGCAAATATAATGCTTGAGCATCATGAGAGAATAGATGGAAGAGGATATCCTCAAGGACTTAAAGATGAGGATATAAGAATAGAAGCCAAAATTTTAGCTGTAGCCGATACCTATGATTCTATATCATCGGCCAGAGTATACAGGGACAGGATATTTACGAAAGATGAAATAAGAGAAGAGCTTCTAAAAAGCATAGGAACTCAGCTAGACGAAGAGGTAGTAATTGCACTTTTAGAAATACTAGAGGATGATATGAAAAACTAAGTAAAATAATCAAACTTGAGAGGAGGGTTAATCATTTTAAAATCCAATAAATCAAAAATTACTATTTTACTAATACTTTTTGTTATAGGGATAGCCGGAACTATTTATTCCTTTAATTCCAACCAAGAGCCAGATGAAAAAATATTTTTAACGTCAGAAGAAACAAAGTGGTTAAATGAAAATAAAGATGAGATAAAAATTGGATATACAACTGATTATCCTCCTGTTGAGTTTTTAGATGATGATAAATACGTCGGTATATCAGCAGACTACTTCAAGCTCCTAGAGAAAAAATTAGGAATTGATATTGAAATGGTTGAGTTTGATAACTGGGATGAGCTGATAAAGCAAGCTAAATCAAGAAAAATATCTGGAATTACTGCGGCAACAAAAACCCCAGAAAGAAGTGAATATCTAGATTTCACTGTGCCGTATATACTCAATCCAAATGTTATTATAACTAGAAAGAATTTTTCTGAAAATCTAACCTTTGAAAAGCTTGCCAATACAAGCATGGAAATTTTAGTAGTAGAAGGCTATGACATTATTGAGTTTTTGAACGAGAGGTTTCCAAAGCTTGAATATAAAACAGTTAAAACTCCTAGTGATGGCATGAGAATGGTAGCATTTGGAGAGGCTGATGCTATGATTATTGAGATAATGAGTGCATCGGCTACCATAGAAAGAGATAATATAACAAATCTAGTAGTAAATGTAGAAACACCGTATGAGTCGAGTCTTTCTATAGCTACTAGAAATGATTGGCCAATGCTGAGCACCATTTTTAATAAGGGATTAGCTCAAATAAGTCAGCAAGAAAGAAAAGAAATAGAGCAAAGATGGATGCCTCTTCAGAAGAAAAATTTATTTGAAAACAGATATTTCTGGTTTGGCTTGCTCACTTTGCTTTTAGGTCTGAGCATTATTATTATAGTTATATCTATTTGGAATGCCAGCTTAAAAAAAGCTGTCAAAGAAAAAACCAAGGCCTTAGAGGTTTCTACTCAGGAGCTGCTTTATAAAACCTATCATGATGAGCTTACGGGGCTTTACAATAGAGCTTATTTTTCTGAGGTTTTAGAGGAAATTCAAAGTAAACCACTTCCTCTTTCGATCATATTAGCAGACTTAAACTGCCTAAAGATAACCAATGACACCTTTGGACATGAAGCTGGAGATAAGCTAATCATAAATATGGCAAAGCTGATACAAAGCAATATAGAAGAAGGCCATATAGCCTGCAGAATAGGCGGAGATGAAATGATAGTCATCATGCCGGAAACTGATGCAAGAAAAAGTCTAGATATACTAGCGAAGATAAAGCAAGCAACTATTAGCTCAAAAGAAGAGCCTATAAGGCCACTAGTTGCTCTTGGAGCTGCTACAAAAATAAATGAAGATGAAAGCTTTAGCAGATTATTTAAACGCGCCGAAGAAAAGATGTATGAAAATAAAATGGATGAAAGTGAATACACCTATGATAAGGTAATAGGCTCATTCAAAAAAGCTATACTAGAAAATGAATATGAAAGCCCTGAGCATTACGAAAGACTTAAAGCTCTATGCTTGGAATTAGGATATGCAATGAATTTGGACAAAGAGGATCTAGATGCGCTTGCCTTATTATCAGATTTGCATGATATAGGAAAAGCTGGACTTGATAAGGAAATTCTTCTAAAGGATGGACCTCTTACCCATGATGAGTGGGAAAAAATAAAAAGACATCCAGAGCTTGGCTTTAAAATAGTAAGCTCATCTGTGAAATTTTCCCATGTAGGAAAAGGAATACTAGCTCATCATGAGCACTGGGATGGAAGGGGATATCCTCAGGGGCTTAAAGGGGAAGAAATACCTCTTATTGCGAGAATATTCGCAGTTGTAGAAGCCTATGATGTAATGACCCACAAGAGACCATATAAAAAAACCTTTACAAAAAATGAAGCTGTTCTAGAACTAAATAACTGCTCTGGAACCCAGTTTGACTCAAGAGTGGCTGAAGCATTTATAAATATGATTGATACTACTAACTAATTAACTAATAAAACAATCATAAACTAATTAGTTAAAAATCAAGATTACTGATAAATCCTTAAAAACTTTTATAGCTACACTAAAAAATCAGCTAGATGTAATATTTAGCTGATTTTTTAAATAAATTTATTTTTATGTCTTTCTATAAAAGACAGGTATGCTGAATTTGTATTAAATCCAATCTCAATGAAAATGATATACTTTTAACTAGTAAAATGATATAATTTTTAAGGGTAATTCTGCCTATTTTTAAAGGTAAATAATAATTACCATTATTTTACATTTATCTTGTTAAACGTTTTCTTAAAATTAGCAAGGTTCTGATTTAGTCATCTTGGGAGAGCAAAATAAGTCATTTATTTTATTGATTTGATTTAAATTGGAAGGAGAATTTGTAAATGGAAACAACCCAAAATAGGACTTCAAATGAGGGACTGAAGTCTATGCAAAGTAAGAGAGGAACAATTAGAACAAAGCTACTTATTATGCCTATAGCTTTAATAATGGCAGGAGTAATTGTAATTGGTCTATTATCTTCTCATTACACAAAAGAAAGTTTATTTGACCAAATGAGAAAGAACGGGATATTTATATCAGAGCAGTTTGTAAAAAGAGTATCTGATAACCAGCAATCATTAAACAATGCAAATGCAATAATAGAAGCTATAATTAGAGGTGTTGGAAATAGTGTAATTAGTAATCAAGGACAGATAAGCAATGATTATTTAGCAAAATTAGCAAATGACATGGGTGTAGATGAAATAAATTACACAGATGCAAATGGAAATATTACTTTTTCAAATCTAGAAAGCAGCTTGGGTTCTAGTTTTGGAGCTGATCACATATCTTATCCTGTGCTTTCTGGTAAGCAAAATGAGCTTATGGAAAACATAAGAAAAAGTAGAGAAACTGATGACTATTATAAATATGGATATGTAATTAATCCAAATGGTGGAATGGTTCAAGTTGGATTACTTGCAAATGACATCAATGCAATGACTGAAAAGTTCGGATACCAAAAAGCTGTAGAAGACATAGCTGAAAATGAAAACATAGTTTATGCACTTTACATAGATAGTGAATATAAAGCGGTAGCACATAGCAATAAAGATAGAATAGGAATAGATTTAAAGGATGACAAAGGTGCAATCAGCGCTATAAAAAATAAAGAAGTATTTTCTTCGGAGTTTTATTATGAAGCTGAAAAAGTAGATGTTTATGATGTAGTATATCCTGTTGAAGTAAACGGCTTTGTAATTGGAGCAGTAAATATCGGTTTCTCAGTGAAAGATGCTCAAGATGCAGTAGCAAAAAATAGAACGATGATTTCTCTTATAGGACTTGGAATTATTTTACTTCTTGGGATAATTTTATTTGTAACTACAACTAGGGTACTTAATTTTATTAAGAACTTAAAAGGACAAGTTGGTTATATGGCTGATGGAGATTTCAGCCATGATATAGACGAAAAGCTACTTAATAGCAACGATGAAATTGGAGATATAGCTGAAGCAATAGGTAATATGCAAAACTCTATGAGACATATTGTGTCTCAGGTAATGGATAAATCTAGTCAAGTAGCGGCATCGTCTGAAGAGCTTACTGCTACATCACAGCAGGCAGCATCGGCATCTGAAGAGGTTGCAAGAGCTATAGAGGAAATAGCAAATGGAGCGAATTCTCAGGCTAAGGATACAGAAAATACTGCTGAAAATGTAAACATCATGGGTAACCTTATGGAGCAGGATGCTCACTATCTCAAAGAATTAAATGAAGCTGCAAATCTAATTGAAAAAGAAAAAGAAGAGGGCTTCAAAATACTTGGGGTACTAATTAATAAGACTGATGAAAGTACAAAGTCAGCAAAAGAAGTATATGAGATTATAATGAGTAACAATGAAAGTGCAGAAAAAATTGACACTGCAAGTACTATGATTCAAAGCATAGCTGACCAGACCAATCTTCTAGCACTAAATGCTGCTATAGAAGCGGCAAGAGCTGGAGAAGCAGGAAGAGGATTCTCAGTTGTTGCTGAAGAAATCAGAAAGCTAGCAGAGCAATCTAATAATTTTACATCAGATATCAAAGAAGTAATCAATGAGCTTAAGTCTAAGTCTCAAAGTGCTGTAGATACTATGAACATAGTTCAAAACACTATTATGGATCAAACATCAAGTGTAAAGGATACTGAAGGTAAATTTGAAGCTATTGCGAGTGCTATAGATTCGGTAAATACTATAATTGAAAAGCTAAATTCATCATCTGTGCAGCTGATGGAGAACAAGAATTTAATTATTTCTCTTACTGAAAACTTATCTGCAATATCAGAGGAAAATGCGGCAGGTACTGAGGAAGCTTCAGCTTCAATGGAAGAGCAGTCTGCTACTATTCAAGAAATAGCAAACTCAGGAGAAGCACTGGCAGCTATAGCTGAAGAGCTTCAGTCGCTAGTAGCTAAGTTTAGAGTGTAGTTAAAAAACAAAATAAATAATGAATTAAAATAGGCTGACAGTAATAAGAAGGCTTACAATTTATTGGTTTAGTATCATGAACCTTGATATATTGTAGCAACTTATTATTTCAGCCTATTTTTTATATATAAAATTATTGGAAAAATAAGGAATAATAATTTGTTGCATATACTGATAAAAATAAATTTGATTTTATATATATCAAAATTATTATTTGGAAAATATTTGTTTTAATAAAGTAATTTCAACCTTAGCGTGTACTTTTTGTAGTAAAAATGGTATCCTATTTATATAAAATAGATAAATATTATTTAACAAAGGGAGATGAATAAATGGATAAGCTTAATGATAAGAAAGCTCTAGAAAACCTAGAAAGTTTACATAATGCAGACAATATTCATAATAATGAGCTAGGAGAAACAACAGAAATTATAAATGACATAGAAGCAATAGATGTAATTGATAATAAGCAAGAAGTAAATAATAAAGCTAAGCTAAGGTTTAAGAAAAACTCAGGCGATAGTGTAAAGTCAAATGGAAATAAATCGAATTCAATAAAAACAAAGCTTTTAACTATTCCGCTAGTATTGATTCTGCTAGGGGTAGGAGCCATTGCTTTTGCATCTTCTTATCTTACAAGAAATAGTTTGTTTGACCAAATGAAGGATAATGGAGTATTTACAGCTGAGCAATTTGTAAAGCGAGTAAATGACAACCAGCAATCTATCAACAATGCTAATAGACTTTTAGAAAACTCCATAAGAGGAGTCGGAAATGCTATAATTACTAGTCAGCAAATGATTAGCAATGAATTTTTAGCTCAGCTAGCAAAGGATATGGGAATTGATGAAATTAACTTTGTGGACCAAAACGGGACTATTATTTACTCAAACCTAGAAAGTAGCATAGGTTATACCTTTCCAGAAGACCATATATCTACTCCTGTAAAGGATGGAAAATTAGCTGATTACATGGAAGAAATAAGACAAAGTGCTGTAACAAACAGCTATTATAAGTATGGCTATGTTAATAATCCAAATGGAGGAATGGTGCAGGTAGGAATTCTTGCTAATGACATAAATGCTATGACTCAAAAATTTGGGTATCAGGCAATAATTGAAGACATAGCAAAATCAGATAATATAGCCTATGCCCTATATATGGACAGCATATATAAGGTGAAAGCTCACAGTAATCCAGAGCTACTAGAGGGCTACCTAGTGGATGATATAGGGGCAAAGACAGCTATTCAAGATAAAAAGATTTATACTGCTACAGCAAATTATGAATCTCATGAAGTATATGAAGTTGTATACCCTGTTGATGTAAACGGCTATATAGCAGGGGCAGTTAAGATAGGATATTCAATTGATTCTGTTCAAAAAGCTGTAACTAAAAATACAATGATGATTGTAGGGGTTGGACTTGCTATATTCATATTGCTTGGAGCGGCCCTATACTTTACTATTACTAAGGTAATTGCAGTAATAAACAAGCTTAAAAAGCAGATTTCAATCATGTCAGAGGGAGACTTTACAAATGATATAGACAAAAAGCTACTTTCAAACAGCGATGAGCTAGGAGAGATTGCAAAAGCCATAGACAATATGCAAGCATCCATGAAAGACATGATTTCAAAGGTCATAGATAAATCTTCGCTTGTAGCGGCTTCCTCTGAAGAGCTAACTGCCACGTCTCAGCAAGCGGCAAATGCATCTGAAGAGGTTGCACGAACTATAGAAGAAATTGCAAATGGAGCTAGCGAGCAGGCGAAAGATACTGAAAATACTGTTCAAAGTGTTAATGATATGGGAAATCTTATGGAAAAGGATTCTCAGAATCTAAAGGACTTAAATCAAGCAGCTGTTCTTATAGATAAAGAAAAAGAAGAAGGCTTTAATATATTAAAAACACTAATAGAAAAAACTGATCAAAGCACTAAATCTACTAAAGAGGTTTACGATATTATAATGAGCAACAACGAAAGTGCAGAAAAAATTGACACTGCAAGTACTATGATTCAAAGCATAGCTGACCAAACCAATCTTCTTGCCCTAAATGCTGCTATAGAGGCTGCAAGAGCTGGAGAAGCAGGAAGAGGGTTCTCTGTTGTTGCTGAGGAAATCAGAAAGCTCGCAGAGCAATCGAACAACTTTACATCTGATATCAAAGAGGTTATTAATGAGCTAAAAGCAAAATCTCAAAGTGCAGTTGACACTATGAAAGTGGTTCAAACTACAATTATGGATCAAACCTCAAGCGTAAAAGACACTGAAGGAAAATTTGAAGCCATAGCAAGAGCGATAGATTCAGTAAATGATATAATAGAAAAGTTAAATGAATCGTCAAAGCTAATGATACAAAATAAAGATATAATTATATCTCTATCTGAGAATCTATCTGCTATATCAGAAGAAAATGCGGCAGGAACTCAGCAAGCATCAGCTTCTATGCAGGAGCAAGCAGCAACTATAGAAGAAATCGCAAACTCTGGAGAGAATCTAGCGGAAATCGCAGAAGAGCTTCAAGCTTTAGTAGCACAGTTTAAAATCTAATCAAAAAAGTCTAGATGCGAAATTAGCATCTAGACTTTTTTGATTTCTTTAATGGGTGGAGTTGTTATTAGTATTTTTTCAAAAACTCATTAACTTTTTTCTCTGCTTCTTCTTTAGCGATTCCATATTTTTCTTGAACCACTCCGATAAATTTATCTCTTTGACCTTCAAGCATTTTAAGCTCGTCATCAGTTAATTTACCAAACTCTGTTTTAGCATCTCCAAGTATCTGATTGAATTTACCTTTTAGCATATCAAAATTCATAGTAATGCCTCCTTTAATTTCCAAAATATATTATCTCTATTTTATATCTACCCTACATAAGTTTTTTTACACAAAAAAATAAAATTTCGGTATAATCAAGTAGATAATAATAAAGCGTATAATTGTAAATGTGATAATATATTAATATAAAACTTGGAAAGGGGTTACATCATGAAAGGAATAATATTAGCAGGAGGATCTGGCACTAGGCTTTATCCTATAACTAAATCTGTTTCAAAACAGATGCTTCCAGTCTATGACAAACCAATGATTTACTATCCTCTTTCAGTGCTTATGCTCGCAGGAATTAAAGAGGTGCTTATTATTTCAACGCCACGAGACATTTCTGATTTTGAAGAGCTTCTGGGAGATGGTTCTGATATAGGGATGGAATTCTCATATGCTGTACAAAATCAACCAAAAGGGCTGGCAGAAGCTTTTATTATAGGGGAAGAATTTATAGAAGATGATTCTGTATGTTTGATTTTAGGCGATAATATTTTTTATGGAGCAAATCTTGTAAATGTCTTACATAATGCCTCTAATTTAGATTCGGGAGCAGTTATATTTGGTTGCTATGTAAAAGACCCTAGAGCATATGGAGTAGTTGAGGTTGACAGTGATATGAATGCTATCTCCATTGAGGAAAAACCAGAGCATCCAAAATCTTCATACGCAGTGCCTGGAATATACTTTTTTGATAATAAAGTCAGCCAGATAGCTAAAAATGTCAAGCCTTCAAAACGAGGTGAGCTTGAAATAACTTCAGTCATAGAGCATTATCTTAATAATAAGGACCTAAAGGTTGAGATTATGGGTAGAGGACTTGCTTGGCTAGATACAGGGACTCATGAATCTCTACTTGAGGCTTCTAATTTTGTTGAGGCAATCCAAAAAAGACAAGGGCTATATATAGCATGCATAGAAGAAATAGCCTATAAAAAAGGCTATATTTCAGATGAACAGTTAAATAAACTTGCAAGACCTATGGAAAAAACTGATTATGGACAGTACTTGATGGACTTAATAAAGTAAGTTGACTTTTTATTTTGTATGTGATATTTTTATGATGATAATACAACTTAATATATTCTTCAGGGCAGGGTGAAATTCCCGACCGGCGGTAAAAGTCCGCGAACTACGAAAGTGGTTGACTTGGTGAAATTCCAAGACCGACAGTAAAGTCTGGATGGGAGAAGATGATTTTATATGTAGATTTTTTGGTCTATTATGCTCTGGATGTTTTTTGATATCCAGAGCTTTTTTTATTAAGATTAAACTGTATAAACATGATTTATAAGAAAATATAATTTGATGTTAGCTAGATTCCTTTTGCGAATAGAATGAGTATTGAATAATAACAAAAGATATATTCTTAAGTATTTAAAAATAATTATAAATAGTATGTTAATAAACAATTAATAAAATGGAAGGATTGGTTTAGATATGGGAGTTATTAATATGCTCGAATCGGATGAAAAATTTATGAAACTAGCTCTTTCACTTGCTGAAAAAGGAAGAGGATATGTAAATCCAAACCCCTTGGTCGGAGCAGTGATAGTAAAAGATGGCAAGGTAATAGGTGAAGGTTATCACACTGCTTTTGGAAAATCCCATGCAGAGATTGAAGCAATAAATTCGGCTACTGAGGATATAAAGGGAGCAACTATGTATGTTACTTTAGAGCCTTGCTGTCATCAAGGCAAGACTCCACCGTGCACGGAGGCAATAATTAAGAATCAGCTAGTCAGAGTTATTATTGCGACTACTGACCCCAATCCTCTTGTATCTGGAAGCGGAATAGAGAAATTAAAGCAGAGCAATATAGAAATAACTGTAGGAGTGTTAGAAGAGAGGGCAAAGATTCAAAATGAAGTCTTCATCCACTATATGACTACGAATCTTCCGTTTACGATACTAAAGTACGCTATGAGCCTAGATGGAAAAATAGCTTGTCACACAGGAGACAGCAAATGGATTACTAGCGAGAAATCAAGAACCGATGTGCATAGATTAAGGAGCAGTGTAAGTGCAGTTGTGACAGGGATAGGAACAATACTCTCTGATGATGCTTCGCTTAATGTAAGACTGCTTGACTCAAAAGGAAAAGAGCCTCATCGAATAGTTGTGGATTCGGCAGCTAGAATCAGCCTTGATGCGAAAATATTAAATCTCGATTCAAAATCAGATACCTATATAGCAGTTACTGAGGCAGCTAGCGATGAAAAACTCAGAAAGCTCGAGGATTACGGAGCCAAAATAATCATGACAAAATCAAAGGATGGCAAGGTGGACTTAGAGGAGCTTTGGAAAGAACTTGGGTTTTTAGGAATTGACAGTATTTTGATTGAAGCAGGAGAACAGCTGAGTGCAGCATTACTTGAAGCTAAGCTAGTAAATAAGATTAGAGCATATATAGCTCCTAAAATTATCGGAGGAACAAATGCAAAATCTCCTATAGGAGGATATGGAACAAGCAGTATGAGCGAGGTCATAAATCTTAAATCTATGAATTTCACTCATATTGAAAATGATTTTGTAGTCGAAGGTTATATAAAATAAATGCTTTAGACTGTTTGTGATTTAATATTTAGTTCAAAGCTATTAACTGAATTGCTTAGAATATGGAAAGGAGCTTAAGATGTTCACAGGACTAATAGAAGAGACAGGGAGTATTTTAAATATAAGACCAGGTAGCAAATCAACCTCAGTTTCAATCAAGGCAAGCAAAGTCCTAGAGGATGCGAACATAGGTGATAGTATAGCTGTAAATGGAATCTGTCTTACAGTCACATCAAAGTCAGCTGAAAGCTTTACGGCAGATGTCATGCCTGAAACTATAAAAAGAACGAGTCTTCACAGGCTTACCAAAGGCTCAAAGGTGAATTTGGAAAGAGCACTAAAGCTAGGAGATAGACTAGGAGGGCATATGGTTTCTGGACATATAGACAGTACTGGTGAAATTATAAAAATTACTCCAGATGAAAATGCAGTTTTAATTGAAATAGGGCTAAGTGAAAATCTGCTGCCTTACATAATAGAAAAGGGCTCAGTTTCTATAGACGGTATATCACTTACTGTTGCTAGAATTACGAAGAGCAGCTTTATAGTTTCTGTGATACCACATACAAAGAAAATGACTACTTTAGAAAAAGCAATGCCAGGTCAAATGGTGAATATAGAATGCGATATGATTGGCAAATATATCCACAACTTTGTAACAAATTCTCATCTAATTAATACTAATTACAAAGATGATAAAGAAACAGAGCCTAGTAAACTAGATATGGGATTTTTAGCCTCAAATGGATTTTTATAAGTAGAGTAAATTAATTTAGAAATTTAAGGATATTAAAAGCTTTTATATGTTAAAAGGCTAAATTATATATCATTTTGAGTCAGAATGTCATTGTTTTGGAGGGATAATATGTTTGATAGTATAGAATCGGCAATAGAGGATATAAAAAATGGCAAGATGGTAGTTGTGGTGGATGATGAAGATAGAGAAAATGAAGGCGATTTGCTTATGGCAGCAGAGTTTGCAACTGGTGATGATATTAACTTCATGGTCAAATATGGCAGGGGACTAGTATGCATGCCTATGCTTAGATCTAGGCTTGATGAGCTTAAGATAGGAGCTATGGTGAGCAACAATACAGATCCAAAGGAAACTGCATTTACTCTGTCTGTGGATTACAAAACGACTCACACAGGGATATCCGCACACGAAAGAGCTTTAACTATAACAAAGCTTATGGACGATGAAGTAAGCGGAGAAGATTTCACTCGTCCTGGACACATATTTCCACTATGCTCAAAGGATGGTGGAGTGCTAGTAAGAGCAGGCCATACTGAAGCTGCAGTAGATCTTGCAAGACTAGCAGGATTAAAGCCTGCAGGAGTTATCTGTGAGATTTTAAATGATGATGGGACTATGGCTAGAGTGCCTGAGCTTATAGAGTTTGCAAAGCTACATAATTTGAAGCTTATTACAATAGCTGACCTTATAGCCTATAGAAGAAAAAATGAAATTTTTGTAAAGTGTGAAGCTGTATCTCAGCTACCTACAAAATATGGAAATTTTGTTATGAAGGGCTATGTAAATTCACTCACTGGTGAGCATCATGTGGCTCTAGTCAAAGGAGAAATTAATCCGGAGCTACCTGTACTAGTTAGAGTACACTCAGAGTGCCTTACTGGCGATGCATTTGGCTCACTTAGATGCGACTGCGGAGACCAGCTGGCAAAAGCTCTAGAGCTTATAGAAAAAGAAGGGAGAGGTATTCTTTTATACATGAGACAAGAAGGAAGGGGAATCGGCCTTATTAATAAAATAAAAGCATATAATCTTCAAGATCATGGAAAGGATACGGTAGAAGCAAATCTAGAGCTAGGCTTTCCTGAGGATATGAGAGATTATGGCATAGGAGCTCAGATTTTATATGATTTAGGAGCTAGAAAGCTAAAGCTAATGACCAATAATCCCAAAAAAATAAGTGGGCTAGAGGGTTATGGCTTGGAAATTACAGATAGAGTGTCTATTGAAATGAATCACAATGAAAAAAATGATTTTTATCTATGGACCAAAAAAGAAAAAATGGGACATATGCTAGATAAATTTTAAAAAAATAAACAAAACAAAGAAATAAATAGAATAAATAAAGAAATGATGAAATAAAGAAATAAATAAGCAAGAAATAAATAAAAAAATTAGATTTAAAAACAGGAGGCAGAAAAATGAATGTATTTGAAGGAAAGTTGATGGCTTCTAGCCATAAGGTTGCGATTGTAGTAGGAAGATTTAATGAATTTATAGGCTCTAAATTATTAGAAGGTGCAAAGGATGCTCTTGTTCGTCATGGGGCCTCAGAGGAGGATATAACAGTGGCATGGGTACCAGGAGCATTTGAAATTCCTCTAGTTGCAAAAAAACTAGCAAGCTCAAACAACTATGATGCAGTTATCTGCTTAGGAGCAGTAATTAGAGGAGCTACGCCTCATTTTGATGTCGTAGCATCAGAGGTAAGCAAAGGAGTGGCAAATGTATCCCTTGAGACAGGAGTTCCAGTAATTTTTGGAGTGCTTACTACTGACACTATAGAGCAGGCCATAGAAAGAGCAGGTACAAAGGCTGGGAATAAAGGATTTGAAGCTGGAGTTACAGCTATAGAAATGATTAATCTTTTAAAACTTATGTAAGAATTTTTAAAATATTTTGAAAAAATGTTTGACAAGTATATCTAACCTGTGATAGATTAGTTTCTAAGAAAATTGAGCAACTAAATACAAGCACGTTGATAAGGAATAGTACGCTTTTGAAACATTCCAGAGAGCTGTCGGGTGGTGTGAGACAGTAATGGGACAAAAGAGGAACTCGCCTTTGAGTGGTCCGCTGAACTTTTTTTCGTAGGCGGTACCGGCAGTCCACCGTTATCAAGGACAGGATATTATGCTTACGGCAAGTATCTATATGAGTGCACTTCACATGAAGTGAACAAGAGTGGTACCGTGGAGGGCTTAGCCTTTCATCTCTATTTATAGGGATGAAGGGCTTTTTTGTTATCAATTTTCTGTTACCAACAGGAATCCAAGCAATCTTTCTAGCCATTTATAGCTGGATTTCCTGTTGGTCTAATTACTCGTTAAATAAATATTAACTAAAATATAAGGAGGAAGGTAGCAATGAATTATAAAAAATACAAGGGATATGAAACGATTGTGCTTGAGGATAGGATCTGGCCATCGAGAAAAATAGAAAAAGCTCC
Source organism: Acetoanaerobium noterae (assembly GCF_900168025.1). Taxonomy (NCBI): domain Bacteria; kingdom Bacillati; phylum Bacillota; class Clostridia; order Peptostreptococcales; family Filifactoraceae; genus Acetoanaerobium; species Acetoanaerobium noterae. Next base: position 506,111 of record NZ_FUYN01000002.1, read on the forward strand.
ACAGTGGTGTAGCGTGGATTTAAGAGATGGCAACCAAGCTCTCATTACACCCATGGGTTTAAAACAAAAGCTACGTTTCTTCGAATATTTGGTCAAAATGGGCTTTAAAACCATAGAAATAGGTTTTCCAGCCGCTTCAGATACTGAATATGAATTTACAAGGACTTTAATTGAAGAAGGTTACATACCTGAGGATGTTACTATTCAGGTGCTTACTCAATCTAGAATCCAAATTATAAATAAGACTTTCGAAGCCTTAAAGGGAGCTAAAAATGCTGTAGTGCATTTATATAACTCAACTTCAACACTTCAAAGAGAGGTTGTATTTAGAAATACCAAAGAAGAAACTATAGAGCTTGCCGTGTTTGGAGCTAAAGCAATAAAAGAGCTAGCACAAAAAAATCCAGAAACAAATTTTACTTTCGAGTATTCGCCAGAGAGCTTTACAGGAACTGAAATGGATTTTGCTGCTGAAATTTGCAACTCTGTAATAGATGTGTGGGAGCCGACCAAAGATAAAAAAGTGATTATTAATTTACCGTCTACAGTAGAGATGGCAACTCCAAATACTTATGCAGACCAAATAGAATACATGTGCAGAAATCTTAAATCGAGAGAAAATGTCATAGTTAGCCTTCATGCTCACAACGATAGGGGAACTGGAGTAGCAGCTACTGAGCTAGGCTTGATGGCAGGAGCAGATAGAGTTGAGGGAACTTTATTTGGAAATGGAGAAAGAACAGGAAACGCAGATATTTTGAATCTAGGAATGAATTTATATACTCAAGGCATAAATCCAGAGCTTGACTTTAGCGATATTAACAGCATGATTGAGATTTATGAGGAGTCTACAGCTATGAGTGTTCATCCTAGACATCCTTACGCAGGGGACTTAGTATTTACTGCATTTTCAGGCTCACATCAGGATGCTATAAAAAAAGGAATGGCAAGAATGAATAAACAAGCTCAGTACTGGGAAGTTCCTTATCTTCCACTAGATCCAAAGGATATAGGAAAAAGCTATGAGCCAATAATTCCTATTAATTCACAATCTGGCAAAGGCGGAGTGAGCTTTATACTAGAACAAAATTACGGGCTTTATATTCCTAAGGATTTTCAAAAAGATGCTGGAAGAGTAATTACAGCTTATTCCGATAAGATGCAGACTGAGATTAGCGCTGAGGAAATCTATGAGGTATTTTTAAACGAATATGTAGATATCAGAACTCCGCTTCAACTGAATTACCATAAGACGCAAAGTGTAGATTCTGATTGGGATTTGGTTTTTATTGAAGCTGAAATTGAATACAATATGCAAAAACACTATATACAAGCTGAAGGAAATGGAGTGGTTTCAGCCTTTTGCAACAGCCTAAAAGAAATTATTGGTATGGATATTGATATAGTAGATTACAGAGGACACTCTATGGAGTATGGAACTAAGGCTAAAGCTATATCGTATATAGAGCTAAAAAATGAAACAGGAGAAAGGTTTTATGGAGCGGGAACCTCAAGCAGCGTAGGAAAATCCTCACTAAGAGCTGTAGTAAGTGCGATTAATAAAATGATATCAGCTCAGCAAATAAAGGACATAGATACTGAGGAAGAAGAGATAGCATAAATTCTAGGTGGAGGCAGATAAAATGGGAATGACGATGACGCAGAAGATTTTGGCAGACCATGCTGGCAGAAACTATGTAGAGGCAGGGGAGCTTATAAAAGTAAAACTAGATATAGTTATGGGAAATGATATTACAACAGCAGTTGCCATACCAGAGTTTAATAATACTGGAGCAAGTGAAGTTTTTGATAAAGAAAAAGTGGTTATAGTGCTTGACCACTTTACCCCAAACAAAGATATAAAGGCAGCTGAGCAGTGTAAGGTATGCAGAGAATTTGCAAATGAAAAAGACATAGTCCATTTTTATGATGTAGGAGATGTAGGCATAGAGCATGTCATTCTTCCTGAAAAGGGGATAGTAGCTCCAGGAGAGGTGATAATAGGAGCGGACAGTCATACCTGTACCTATGGAGCCTTAGGAGCTTTTTCGACTGGGATAGGAAGCACAGATATGGCAGTAGGCATGGCAACTGGAGAGGCTTGGTTTAAAGTTCCAAGTGCAATCAAGTTCAATCTTACTGGAAGCATTTCAAAACATGTAAGTGGAAAGGATGTAATACTTCATATCATAGGAATGATAGGCGTGGATGGGGCTTTATATCAGTCGATGGAATTTACAGGAGATGGAATTAAGTCACTATCTATGGACGATAGATTTACAATTGCAAATATGGCTATAGAGGCGGGTGCTAAAAATGGAATTTTTCCATTTGACGAGCAAACAAAGGATTATATAGATATACACAGTACTAAGCCATATAAAATTTATGAAGCGGATGAAGATGCACATTACGAAAAGATATATGATATAAATCTTTCAAGCATCAGACCAACTATAGCGTTTCCTCATTTGCCAGAAAATACTGTTACGATAGATGAAGCAGGTGAAATTGAGATTGACCAAGTGGTTATAGGCTCATGCACCAATGGAAGATTATCAGATATGAAAATCACAGCAGATATCTTAAGGGGAAAAAAAGTTAATAAAAGAGTTAGGACGATTATCATTCCTGGAAGCCAGAAGGTATACCTAGAGTGTATAAAGGCTGGCTATGCTGAAGATTTCATAAATGCTGGAGCAATATTTTCAATGCCGACTTGTGGTCCTTGTCTTGGAGGACATATGGGCATACTTGCTAGCAAAGAAAGATGTATATCTACAACCAATAGAAATTTTGTAGGTCGCATGGGTCATGTGGAAAGTGAAGTTTATCTTGCTAGTCCAGCAGTAGCAGCGGCATCAGCAATAGCAGGAAAGCTTATAGATCCAGTAAAACTAAAGGAGGCATAATATGAGGGCTAGAGGTAGGGTTTTTAAATACGGAGATAATATCGATACAGATGTAATTATTCCAGCTAGGTATCTTAATGTGTCTAGTGGAGAGGAACTAGCAAAGTACTGCATGATTGATATAGATTCTGACTTTGTAAATAAAATCAAGGCTGGAGATATTATGGTAGCAGGCAAAAATTTTGGTTGCGGCTCATCTAGAGAGCATGCTCCTCTTTCTATTAAATGCGCAGGGATATCTTGCATTATAGCTGAGAGCTTTGCAAGGATTTTTTATAGAAATGCTATTAATATAGGGATGCCTATTCTAGAAAGCAGAGAAGCATCGCTTGATATAGAAGATAGTGATGAAATAGAAGTAGATTTTAGCTTAGGATTAATAAAAAATATTACAAAGAACTGCGAGTATCAGGCTCAAGGCTTTCCAAAATTTATCGAGGAGATAATGAAAGCGGATGGACTAGTAAAGCAAACCAGAATGAATTTATCAAGTAATGATAAAGGCAAATAAATCTATTAAGAAGAGGTGATTACTATGGGGAGATTTAAGGTAGCAGTAATTGAAGGAGACGGAATCGGACCAGAGGTGTGCAGAGCGGCATGTGAGGTACTAGAAAAAACAGGAGAGATTTTTGGACATGAGTTTGAATTCAATAAAGCTCTAGCTGGAGGAATAGCAATAGATGAAACAGGAGAGTGCCTTCCGGAGGCTACGGTAAACCTATGTAGAGCTAGTGACAGCGTACTGCTCGGAGCAGTAGGGGGACCGAAATGGGATGACTTTTCCGGAGAAGCAAGACCGGAAACTGCACTTCTTGGGCTAAGAGAAGAGCTTGGATTATATGCGAATTTAAGACCAGCAACAATTCATATGGCACTGAAAAATGCTTGCCCTCTGAAAGAGGAAATAATAGGAGATGGCATAGATATACTTATAGTAAGAGAGCTTACTGGTGGAATTTATTTTGGAGAAAAAGGCTGGAAGGGCAGTAAAAATGGGATGAAGGCTTATGATGTAGAGTCCTACAGTGAAGCCGAGGTCAAGAGAATAGCTATAAGAGCTTTTGATTCTGCTATGAACCGTCAAAAGCGAGTAGTAAGCGTAGATAAAGCCAATGTCATGGAAAGCTCAAGACTATGGCGCAGAGTTGTTACTGAGGTTTCTCATGATTATCCTGAAGTAGAGCTTACCCATATGTATGTTGATAATGCCGCTATGCAGCTTATAAAAGACCCTAGGCAATTCGATGTTATGGTAACCTCCAATATATTTGGAGATATACTATCAGATGAAGCCAGTATGATTACAGGCTCTATAGGATTACTGCCTTCAGCAAGTCTAGGAGAAGGAAGCTTTGGAATGTATGAACCTATTCATGGCTCAGCACCTGATATTGCAGGGCAAAACACTGCAAATCCAATTGCGGCTATATTGTCCTCGGCCATGATGCTAAGACATTCTTTTGGACTAATCGAAGAAGCTAGATGCATAGAAAACGCCGTCACAAAGGTTTTGGAATCAGGATATAGAACCTATGATATAAAAGACTCGTATAAAATTATAAAATCAGAAGAAGGCAGAGAAAGTGTAAACTCTATGATTATGGGCTGTAAAGAGATGGGAAGTCTAATTACTAATATGATACAGGCTGAAAATAAAGTTTTTGCGAATAATACAAGCTTTTAGAAATCCTTTAGCAATTTTGGATTACTGGTATATGAGAGCCTTAATACTAGAAAGCAGGATTAAAGATATATCCTGCTTTATTAGTATAGCAAAAGTTCAGAATATTTGAGATAATTAGGTAATATATAAATTGCTCAAGGAGGTTAATATGTTAGAAATCACTAGGCAAACAGACCCTATTTTAGCTCAAATTTTGGATGAGGAGCTTTGGCGCCAAGAACAAAATATAGAGATGATTGCATCAGAAAGCACAGTTCCTATTCCGGTGATGGAGCTCTCAGGAAGTGTATTTACAAATAAAACTCTAGAGGGATATCCTGGCAAAAGATTTCAGGCAGGTTCACATTTAGCTGATAAGCTAGAAGAGTTAGCGTGGGAAAGAGCCAAGGAATTATTTGGAGCAGAGCATGTAAACATTCAGTCTTATTCAGGCTCTACGGCAAACTATAGCGTGTTTGCAGCTATACTAAAGCCAGGGGACAAGGTGCTCAGCATGAGATTAGACCAAGGAGGCCACCTTACACACGGCTCACCAGCAAACTGGGTGAGTAGAATTTATGATTTTGAATTTTATTCTATTGATAAGGACACAGAGCTGATAGATTACGAAGATATAGAAGAAAAAGCAAAGGCACTGAAGCCAAGGCTAATAATTGCAGGTGGAAGCTCTTATTCTAGGCTGATAGATTATGAAAGAATTGCAAAGATTGCAAAGGAAAATGATGCTTATTTTATGGTGGATATGGCTCATATAGCTGGACTTGTTGCAGCTAAGGTAATTCCTAGTCCAATTCCCCATGCTGATTTTGTAACCTCATCTACTACAAAGACATTTTGCAGTGCTAGAAGTGGAATGGTGTTTTGCAAAAAACAACATGCAAAGCTACTTGATAAAGGAACTTTTCCAGGTGCACTAGGCTCTATGCATCTTCACACTATGGCTGCAAAAACCTGGTCCTTCAAGTATGCAAGCTCTGAGGAGTTTAAGGCTATAATGAAGCAAGTAGTTATAAATTCTAGGTGCCTAGCATCTGAGCTTGAAAGCTATGGATTTAGGATAGTAAGTGGAGGGACAGATAATCACCTTCTCGTAGCTGACCTAAGAGGAAAGAAAATAACAGGACAGGTATTTCAAGAAGCATTAGATTCTATAGGAATTACAGTAAATAAAAATATGATTCCTTTTGATCCAGAAAGCCCAGCTGTGACAAGTGGAGTGAGAATAGGCCTTACAGCTGTGACGCAAAGAGGTTTGAAGGAAGCAGAAATCAAGCAAATTGCTAATATTATGAACAAAGTTGCTGATGCTCCTCATGACGAAGCCAACTTAGCTAGCTGTAAGGCTGAAGCAAGAAAGTTAATTGCAAACTTTCCCTTATATCCAGCAGGTTCGTTTGAATAAAGATGAAATACACCCATAAGAACAATTAATATGTTGCTCCTAAATACTAAAAAATTTGCTGTGTCTATAATTAGAAAAATAAATAGTATGTATTAAAAAAATTATATTTAATTGAAACTCTCCTTGTTTTAGCTGTATATGCTAGAGTAGGGGGAGTTTTGTTTATTGTTTTGTAATATTTCAAACAATACTTCTATGGTATAATAAAGCAAAATTACGTATAAAGTGAGGGCTACTTATGCAAAGCCAAGTTGCTTCTAATGATAAATCAGAAAAGACAATTCGCTATTTATCTACAGTTGTCGCAAGTAGCGTAGTTATTTTCTTATTTAGTATTTTTATAAACAGATTTGTGGAAATTAAGATATCTCAGGACAGTTATCTTATGTTTCATGTTTTTACTGAAATAGCGAGTGCTCTTATTTCATTTTCTATATTTGTTGTGCTCTTTTTTACATATGATATTTTTTATAGAAGGTATTCACTAATTTTAGCGAATACTTTTTTTATAACAGGACTACTAGATATATTCCACATGCTGACTTACAACGGAATGTATAGCTTGTTTCCAGAAAATATTCAAACACCTACATATTTTTGGATTTTCTCACGATTTATATTAGGAATAGGACTTTTTATAGCTTATACCACTAAAAAAGATGCTCTTTCTTCTATTAAAAAAGGATATTCAATAATTTTAGGGATTTTAGTAGTAGGAGTTGTGTTTTTGCTAAGCATAACCTATGTAGAGCAGATGCCACCTCTTATTATAAAAGGAAAGGGATTAACAAATACCAAAGTAATATGGGAATATGTAATTACGACAATATTTATTATTGATATATTTGCTTATGTAAATCGTTCTGAAGGTAAGTACACTACTGCAAATATTTACATGCTATCAGGTCTTATGCTAGGTCTGTTTGCAGAGGTTTGCTTTATGCTCTATGTCAACGTTTACGATACTCTAAATATAACAGGGCATATTTTTAAGATACTTTCCTATGGGTATATTTTTAGGGCAGTATTTGTAAAAAATGTGCGTAGACCCTACCAGCAGATTTTCGAGCAAAAGGAAATGCTTACTTTAGACATAAACGATATGACAATAGCTATGGAAGAGCAAACTGCAAAAATATATAAACAAAACAAAGAGCTTGAATTTATAAACACAAAGATTAAGGATGATTTGGCATCTACCAGTGAAATCCAAAAAGCTATGTTTCCAAGGAAAGATTTAGTTATTAATGATTTGAGATTTAATTTTGAAATTTTTCCATGTGAAGAACTCAGTGGTGATTATGTAAATTATTTCAGCATAGATGACGAAAATATTGGATTTTACATTATGGATGTCTCAGGACACGGAGTTGCAGCCGCTATGCTAGGAGTATTTGCTGCTCAAAGCATAGGTGAGAGCATGAGAATAAACTATAAAGAGGCTTCTATTTTTTCGCCTGCAGCTGTGCTTAATCATTTTTATAGCTTGTTTAATAAGTCAAACTTTCCTGATGAGATACATATAGTTATGCTATATGGAATGTACAATAAAAATGATAATAAAGTTATTTTGTCTTCAGCTGGACTAAACTGTAATCCAATACTTATTTCTCAAGATTCAAAACCGAGGTTCTTGGAGATAGAAAGTGGATTTCCTATATGTAAGCTAGGAGACGTGTTTGAACCAAATTTCGAGGATTATGAGATAGAGCTTAAGTTTGGAGAAAAATTGCTTATTCATACAGATGGACTTACTGAAATGAGAAGGCAGGATGGAGATTTCTGGGGGGCAGATAGCTTGCTAGCATATATTGACAGCATAGGAGTTAGCCCATCGTTTATTCTAAACAACAAATTAAAATCACAAATAGTTCAAAATATTAATAACTCTGGACAAGACGACGATATAACCTACTGCGTAATTGAAAAGATATCTCCATAGGATTATAAAATATAATATTACCGATATTAACAATATTACAAAGAAAAAAGACCCTAAAGCGATATGATATCTCAAAGTGAATAATGTACTTTTAATTACATTTTTACTTTTGAGATAGTATATCAAATCAAGGGTCTTTTTGTATTACAATATCCATCCATTATTTTGTTTTTGAAAAATCTTGAACGATATCTTCTTGAAGCTTCTTTAAGATATTATTTAGAGTAGCTCTTTCTTCTTCGGTGAGAGCTTTGGTCATACGCTGACTGAACTCCATATGAAGGTCTTTTATCTCATCAAAAAGCTGTCTTCCCTTTGGGGTAAGATGAGCCTTTATAGAGCGTTTATCATTTGCGTTTTTTCGTTTTTCAACTAAATTTTCCTTTATCATACGGTCGATTAAGGTGGTCATGTTTGCACGGCTTACCATCATATTTTTACCAAGCTCTATAAGAGGCATGCCGTCTGCTTCATGTATGCTAAGAAGTAGAATAACAAAGAATTTTGGCTCAGATATATTGTATTTTTCAAATAATCTATCATATACCATTCTCATGATTCGTTCAGTTTTTAATATATTTATTATAGTCTGGCCTGATGAAAACTCTATAAATGAGTAAGCATCTATATATCCTTGAAAATCATAATCTTGGAACATGATAGTTAATCCTCCTCATCTAAGCAGGGCCTAGATTTTTTCGAAATTAAAAAAGCTATAAAAAACCATATACAAGCAAATACAGTCATTTGAAGCATATTTGATTTAAAATAATAAGGTAGTGCGCCTTTGATTAGATAGTCTCTAAGTGGAGCTATCATATAAATAAGAGGCCATAGTGCCTTGATAATATAGACACTAAGCTGAGGCATTTTCATAACTGGCCATACATAGCCTGCAGTTAAAAAGCTAGGTACCGATAATAGCATGCAAAGCTGAGTAGCTCTTAATGGACTGGAAATAGAAAGAGCAAGAACTAAAGCTATGCTACTTAATGATATCAGATACATAAAAGATAGAAAAGTAGATGTGAGCATATTTCCTATTATATTTATTCCAAGCACATACTTGAGCAAGCTGGTACATATCAAGAATGTAAGCGAGGATATTATAGTGTGGATTAAAATTTTATAAAATATATTGGTCTTATCTTCTATTACATTTACGACAAATATAGATAGAAATAGTTGCTGAACAAGAACTAAAATCATACCAGGCATTACATAATATTTATAGGATAACTTGGGATCCCAAAGTGTTCTATTATTCATTTCAAATATATTTACGTAACGTTTTGAAAGCGATGGGGGAACATTTTTTCCTTCTAGGAACTGAAGATTCACACCAGCGTTTACAGTGCTTATTATCTCAGTAGCAGAAGCAAGGGCATTGTTTGCAACTGCCATATTAGTTGCATCTACTATCAAAGCCACTTTAGAACTTTTTTTGGATTTGACATCCTTTTCAAAATCTGAAGGAATAACAACTCCCATATAAACCTGAGTTGATTCCACAGCTTGCTTTACTTCATCTAGATTTTCCGAATAAAAGTCGACGGTATAACGAGGATTTTTATCAAATTCCTCAACTAATGAGCGTGAAAGAGAGCTGTTATCCATATCGTAAACTGTGATAGGGATAGTATTTAGATAGTCATTTCTATATACATTTCCAAAGAAAACTGTAAAAATCATGGGTATTCCTATCATGAACAGAAGGTTTTTAGGTACAGTGAAAAACTTTTTTAATTCGCTTATAAAATTAGTCATGCAAAACCTTCCTTCCTGACAGAGATTTTAATGTTATATTTCTTTTTAGTATTTGTTTTCTGATTACAAAGCTAACTAAGCTAAGAATTAAGGAGCCTAGAGTTAATATAAGAAGCATAGCGATATTAGTCTTATAATCATAGGAATGTCCTTTTAGCATAAGATTTCTAAGGGTGCTTACAAAATAAGTGTAGGGCATAAAGCTACTTATCTGCCTAAAAAAATCTGGCATGGAGATAAGTGGCCATGAGTAGCCCGAAAGTATAGAGCTAGGGATGAACCACACTGCAGCTACTTGAGTTGCAAATACTTGTTTTTTTGAAAAAATACTAGCTATAAGAAGGCTCATAGATACTACTGCTAGCATAAAAACTATAAGTAATAATAAAATGCTAGTGTAAGAAGCCTTTATTGAAACATCAAAAATATAATGCTGAAGTGCTAATATTAAAACTGCTGAAACTATTCCCAAAATTCCATAGTCTATTAAATTTTTCATTACATTTTTGAAAAAATCAATAATTCCAGATGATTTTTTTACAATTTTAGAAGAAGCTGCATTCATTGCTACAGCAACCTGTACTATTGCTAGCATCATCCCTGGGAGTAAGAAATTAATATAATTTCTGGTTGGATTACCTATTAATCTATTTACTATGTTAATAGGCATGGCAGTGTTTAGAGCCTCAGTTTCTGACATACTGAGCTTTCCTTGATAGGTACTCATCATTGCTCCAGCTTTTATAGTCATAAGTAGCTCAGATGAAGCTATTTTCGTAAAGGAAGCTGGGGATAACTGAGTTCCATCTATTACAGTAGTAAGCTTAGGAGATTTGAAGTTTTTGATATCATTAGTAAAGTTTTGAGGGATGATTAATCCAAATAGAATTTTTCCATCTCTCATCAAAACTTCAACTTCATTTGGGTCGTCTACTATATACTGCACATCAAATGTTTCACTGCTTTTAAGATTTCTTACTATATCCCTTGTCATACTTGTGTTATCTCCAAGATATACAGCGCTTGGAATATACCTCAGCTGTTTTTCCTTCATAGAGTAACAAGTGAGAATGTTTACTAGATTTGGAAAGATAAGTATGAGTATCAAGGGAGCTATATATTTTTTAAAGTTTATATTCATACGAAACCCTTCTATTCTTCAATGTTTATAAATGCTGTCATACCAGGTCTTAATTTTTGGTCCTTATTTTCAATTTCTATTTTTATTCCATAGGTTATTAAATCAAAATCTCCATTTTCATTGCTGGCTTTTTTGATTGCGAAATCTGGTTTTTTATTAATCTGCACTATTTTTCCATTAAACTCCTCATCCTTGTAGCTAAGGACTGAAACTTTCACTGCTTGGTTTTCCTTGAATTTTGGAAGGAGAGTTTCATCGGCATTAACTGTTAAAGTTATTTTGTCTAGATTTGTTATAGTTGCTAGGTTCATACCAGTTGAAAGCATTTCTCCCGCAGAGCAGTTTAGACTAGTTACATAGCCAGAAAGAGGGCTTCTAATTGCAGCATCTGTTATATAAGTATCTACTTCAGTAATTCCTGCAGCTGCCTGAGTATATTTTTCATTTGCAGCAATAACGCTTCCAGCAGCAGCGGCTACTTGACCTTGTGCAGCGGCAACTTGACCTTTTGCAGCTTCTATATCTTCAGCTCTTGCTCCACTTTTTGCAATGCTTAAATCTTGCTCAGCTACCTTGAGCTTGGTTTCTATTTCATCTAGCTGGGCTAAAGCAACTGCTCCTTCTTCATATAGAGCAAGAATCCTATCATAACTTTTTTTCATAATGTCATAATTTGCTTGAGCTTTTTGAATATCTTCGCTTCTTGCTCCATTTTGGGCTTTTGATAAAAGAGCTTTAGCAGCTTCTAACTGCCCCTCGGCAGCTTGTTGTTGAGCTTTTGCAATATCAACTGCAGCAAGAGCTGCGTTAGCCTGAGCAACTAAGCCTTCTCGCTTTGCAGCTAAATCCTTAGCATCTATAGTTGCAATTACATCATCCTTTTCTATATATTGTCCTTCTTCGACCTCAATTGTAAGTATCTTGCCTGGAATTTTTGTGTTTATATCCACATCCTCAGCTTCGAGATTTCCTTGAAGAAGGTTTAAATCCTCGGCTGATGAAGTAGTGCATCCAGTAAGCACAGAGGATAATAATAGCAACGAAATTATAAAGAATACAAGTAGCTTTCTCGTAAGTGTAAATTGTTTAGTCATTATTGAACTCTCCTTTTATTAAATGTATTAAAGCGAAATTAAACTACGAAGAGTATTATAATCCTAATCGATAAAATAGTAAATATATTTACTAAAAAAAGTTAATATATTTACAAAAAATATTTTTGAACTAATATAACAGAATTGTAAGAAAGATTAAGTTTGCAAAATTGTTAAAAATATATCGATTAAATTTTAAAATAGGGGTATAATATATATAAATAGATAAAAAAATAACAATTTCGGGAGGAAAAATTATGATTAATATGAATAAGATTGCTGATGAGGCTATAGAAAAGTACGATATAGTAATCACAGGACAATATGGTCCGCACGCCTGTCTTAAAGAGGCTAAAGAATACCTTTTTAGAACCCACCCGGAGCTAGTTGCATATCATCTTTATAAATCAGCTCAAGAGTACGCAAGTAAGCTAGAAACAGCTAAGGAAAATCTAACTTATGGAGTCTTCGAAAGTAGAGAGTGTTTGATAATTTTTATACACAATAAAGAGGTGAATGACACTAAATTTATACCATATCATATATTAAAAGGATAAAAATTAAGATAATTGTGTATTTGCTATTCTTTCACATTTACTTGGATAGTTATAATCAGAAAATTTTTAAAATGGCTTGCAAATTTTTTAAAACCAGAGTATAATACGATTCCATAAAGATAATATTTACCAATTGAGGTTATCGGGAGATCTCTTATGAGAGCCGAAGAAGAAATAATATATGCTCATCCAGCCTATATGTAGAAGCTTTCAGGCAACAGGACCGGTAACTGATGGAACTCTGGAAATATCCCGTTATAGGATATCCGTAGGAGCAATATCGCTGATATTATGTGATAGAATCTCTCAGGTGAAAAAAACAGAGAATATGGAGATGCTTTTTTAGCGTCTTTATATTCTCTTTTTTATTGGGCAAATTTTTGATGCAGGTTATTAATAGAATGAGGAGGGAAAATTTGTGACTGAAAGACTTAAAAGAACACCACTATTTGAGGTGTATGGCAATTATGACCCTAAAATTGTACCATTTGCAGGCTGGGAGATGCCCATAGAATTTAAAGGGATTACTGAGGAACACAAAATGGTAAGAACCTCTGCTGGAATATTTGATGTGTCTCATATGGGCGAAATAGAAGTAAAAGGTAAAGATGCAGAGGAGTTTTGCCAGAAAATCTGTACTAATGATATAAGTAAATTAGAGGATAATCAAATTCTATATAGCTTTATGTGTTATGAAAATGGAACTGTTGTAGACGATATTTTAGTTTATAAATTTTCTCGGGATGATTTTATGCTAGTAGTGAACGCTGGCAATATTTCTAAAGACTACGAATGGATAGTAAATCATGCTACTGGATATGAGGTAGATATTAACAATGTATCAGATAGTATAGGACAGGTCGCTATTCAAGGGCCAAAGGCAGAAGCTATACTTCAAAAATTTACTGAAACTGATTTAAGCGAGATTAAGTTTTTTTATGCTCTTAGAAATGTTGATATAAAAGGTATTAATACTATAGTTTCTAGAACAGGCTACACAGGAGAGGATGGGTTTGAAATTTACTGTGAAGCTAAAGATTCTGTGAAGCTATGGAAGCTAATTCTAGAAGAAAGCCCAGAAGAAGACATTATTCCGATAGGACTAGGAGCTAGAGATACTCTAAGATTTGAAGCTAATCTTCCGCTATATGGTAACGAGCTTTCAGATGAAATTACACCTATAGAAGCCGGCTATGGATATTTTGTAAAGCTTGATAAAGACGATTTTATAGGAAAAGAAGCTCTAAGTGCTCAAAAATCAGGAGGCTTAAAAAGAAAGATAGTCGGATTTGAGCTTTTGGACAAGAGAATTTCTAGACATGGCTATGAGGTATACTCAGAAAATGACAAAATAGGAATAGTTACTACAGGCTATCAGTCACCTACTCTTCAAAAAAGCATAGGTCTTGCATTAATTGATGCCCAGTATGCAGCACTAGGCAATGAGATTTATATAGATATTAGAAATAAAAAGGTGCCTGCTAAGATAGTAAGTAGAAGCTTTTATAAAAAATAGATATAATTTTAGACATTTTTATTAATAAGACGTAAAAATTTAATCAGCTTCTTAATTAAAATAAGGATTGATTTAAGAAATATGTATTTAATTTGAATTTATTATGTGAGGAGATGTTAATATGTCAACTAGCAAGGTGTATTTTACAAAGGATCATGAGTGGATAAAGGTAGAAGGAAATGTAGCTTATATAGGAATAACTGATTATGCACAGAAGGCTCTTGGAGAAATTGTATATGTTGAGCTACCTGAAGTAGACAGCGAATTTAGCTTGGGAGATGTATTTAGCGTGGTTGAATCTGTAAAAGCAGCTTCTGATATTTTTATGCCAGTAGATGGAAAGGTAGTAGAAGTAAATGAAGCACTAAGTGACGAGCCAGAAAAAATAAACCAAGATGCAAATAATACTTGGATTATGGCAGTAGAATTAGAGAATAGTATAGAAAGTTATGAGCTTGTGAGTGAGAGCGAATATATTGCTATGTATGAAAAGGAGGCATAATAAATGCATCCATATCTTCCTAATACCGAGCAAGAAATAAAAGCTATGCTAGATACCATAGGAGTTAAATCTACAGATGAGCTCTTTGAAGATATTCCAGCTAGCTTAAAGCTTTCAAGGAAACTAAATCTTTCGGATTCGCTATCAGAATTTGAAATCAGAAAGCATTTTAAGGACCTGGCTTCAAAGAATACAAGCATAGAGGATAAGGTGTGTTTCTTAGGAGCTGGTATCTATGACCACTATATTCCTTCAGTAATTCCTCAGCTAATATCAAGAGCAGAATTTTTTACTTCATACACCCCTTATCAGCCTGAGATAAGTCAAGGCTCACTTCAAGCAGCTTTTGAATATCAGAGCATGATATGTGAGCTTACTGGAATGGATGTATCTAATATTTCTCTTTACGATGGAGCAACTGCAGCAGCAGAGGCTAGTGTACTTGCCTGTGTAAGTACAAGGAGAAAAAAAGTGCTAGTTTCAAACACAGTATCTCCTGAAACTAGAGCTGTGCTAAAAACCTATTTCCAATATAGAAATATGGATGTAGTAGAAGTTTCATCCATAGAGGGTCAAACTGATATTGATGACTTAAAATCCAAGCTAGACAAAGACACTGCAGGAGTACTGCTTCAATATCCGAATTTTTTCGGAATAATTGAAGATATAAGTAAGTATGAACCTATAATTCATGAAAATAAATCTTTGATGATGCTATATACAGACCCTATTGCTCTTGGGCTTCTTAAATCGCCAGGTGAGCTAGGTGCAGATATGGCACTCGGAGACGGACAAGCTCTAGGGCTTCCACTTAATTTTGGAGGGCCTACTCTTGGATTTATAAATGTAAAGGATAAACTGCTTCGCAAGATGCCTGGAAGAATAGTGGGACAAAGCGTAGATTCAAATGGAAACCGTGCTTTTGTACTCACACTTCAAGCTAGAGAGCAGCATATAAGAAGGCAAGATGCAACGTCCAATATCTGCTCCGATCAGACTCTAAATGCTATAAGAGCAGGGATGTATTTGGCTGTAGTAGGAAAAGAAGGTATTAAGGAAGTAGCAAATTCCTGCCTTAATAAAGCAAACTATGCTTATAAGGAGCTACAAAAGCTAGATAATGTGCAGGCTCTTTTTGAAGGACCTATATTTAAGGAGTTTGCAATAAAAACTAAAGCTTCTTCAGAAAAAGTACTTCAGGCTTTACTTGAAGCTGGAATTTTAGGTGGATATAGTCTTTCGAGTACAGATTATGGGCTTGAAAATGCTATCTTGATAGCAGTAACTGAAAAAAGAACTAAGGAAGAAATCGATAAATTAGTAAGTGTAATAGGAGGTGTAAGATGAGCTACGATAAAATGATATTTGAACTATCTGCTCATGGAAGAAAAGCTATTGATTTTCCTGAGCTTGATATAGATTTTGCTTTTGAAGATTCTCTCATTCCGAAAGAGTATTTAAGAGAAAAATCAGCCAATCTTCCAGAAGTAAGTCAGCTCGATGCTGTGAGGCACTATACTAATTTATCAAAGAAAAATTACAGTTTGGATGCTGGATTCTATCCACTTGGCTCTTGCACCATGAAGTACAACCCTAAAATTAATGAAGAAATAGCAGCAAACGAAAAATTTTCAGGGGTACATCCACTTTCTCCAGTAGAAACGGTTCAGGGAGAGCTAAAAATAATGTACAACCTAGCAAATATGCTATCTGAAATAACTGGAATGGATGAATTTACTCTTCAGCCAGCTGCTGGAGCTCATGGAGAATGGACAGGGCTTATGCTTATAAAAGCCTACCATATGCATAGAGGCGACGAAAAAAGAACTAAAATAATAGTTCCTGACTCTGCTCATGGCACTAATCCTGCAAGCGCTAATGTTGCTGGATTTGAAGTTATAGAGCTAGAAACAAATGCAGATGGCAGTATAGATATAGAAAAATTAAAAGCTGTACTAAGTGATGAGATAGCTGGCTTTATGCTTACTAATCCAAGCACACTTGGTTTCTTTGAAACTCAAATAGAAGAAGTGGCTTCTCTAGTGCATGCATCAGGAGGACTACTATACTACGATGGAGCAAACATGAATGCTATAATGGGGATAGTAAGACCTGGAGATATGGGCTTTGATGTGTGCCATCTTAATCTTCACAAAACATTTTCTACGCCTCATGGAAGTGGGGGACCAGGAAGTGGACCAGTGGGAGTAAAAAAACATCTTGCTGAATTCTTGCCAGTTCCAAAAGTTGAAAAGGTAGACGATAAGTATATTTTAAACTATGACAAAAAAGACAGCATAGGATCGATTAAAAGCTTTTATGGGAATTTTGGTATTCTTCTTAGAGCTTATGTATATATCCTGAGTATGGGAGCAGATGGGCTAAGAGCTGTATCAGAAAACGCAGTGATTAATGCAAATTATATGAGACAAATGCTAAAAGATGATTATCAGCTAGCTGTAGATAAGCTTTGCAAGCATGAAGCTATTTTTGCTGGAATCAAAGATAAATCAACAGGGATTACTACTTTAGAAATTGCAAAGAGAATTATTGACTATGGCTTCCATCCGCCTACAGTATACTTCCCTCTAATAGTAGACAGTGCAATAATGATAGAGCCTACAGAAACAGAAAGCAAGCAAACTATGGATGAGTTTATAAATGCCATGAAGCAAATTGCTAAAGAAGCAAAAGAAAATCCAGAGATATTTAAAGCAGCACCTCATCATTCACCAGCTGGTCGAATAGATGAGGCACTGGCAGCAAGAAAGCCAGTATTAACTTACAAACCTTCTTTATAATAAGTTCAAATAAAAAATAAGACCTTAATAGCAGAGGTCTTATTTTTATGGAGATTATTTATATAATGCGATTAGTTTATCAAATGCTGGTAGAGAATTTATTATTTTTTCATAAGATATACAATAAGATAATCTAAAATGTCCTGGACATCCAAATGCGGAGCCTGGAACTAAAAGAAGATTAAACTGCTTAGCATCTTCACAGAATTTTTTATCATCAGCAATAGGAGATCTTGGGAACAAATAAAATGCACCCTGCGGCTTTACACATTCAAAACCTATACTTACTAGGTGATTGTAAAGGGCATCTCTATTTTTCTTGTATACATTAACATCTACCTCGGCATTTAAGTTCTTTGCAACTACTCTTTGGAAAAGTGATGGTGCATTTACAAAGCCAAGAATACGGTTAGCAACGTTTAGAGAACCCATAACATCACCAAAATCAGCAATCTCAGGATGAACTACTAGATAGCCTATACGCTCGCCAGGAAGTGATAAAGATTTGCTATATGAGTAACCTATGATGGTATTTTTATAGTATTTTAGAAGACATGGAACCTCAGCATTATCATATACGATTTCTCTGTATGGCTCATCTGATATTAGGAAAATATCAATGCCAAGTTCTTCTTCTTTTTGCTTAAGCACTTCGGCAAGCTTTGTAAGAGCCGCATCAGAATAAATTACTCCAGTAGGGTTGTTTGGTGAGTTTACTATAACTATTTTAGTTTTTGGTGTAATAGCAGATTTAAGAGCTTCGATATTAGGCTCAAAGGTATCTATATCAGGCTCAACTACAACTAGATTTGCATCGTAGTTAGCTGAATATGCTCTATATTCTCCAAAAAATGGAGCAAATGTAATTACTTCATCGCCAGGGTTTAGAAGAGTTTTAAAAATTATATTTAGTCCTCCAGCTGCACCAACTGTCATTACAATGCTTTCAAAGCTGATGTTCATACCGTGTTTTTTTGATTCATGCTCAGCAATTGTAGTTCTTACATCTTCAAAGCCTGAGTTGTTCATATAGCCATGAACATATGTAGCTACTTCATTGTCTAATATATCTTTTATAGATTCTTTTATAACTTCTGGAGGCTCTACATTAGGATTTCCTAAGCTGAAATCAAAAACATTTTCCTCACCATAAATTTTTGACAATCGTTTTCCTTCATCAAACATAGCACGAATTACAGAGCTATTTGCAACGAGTGACTGCATTTTGTTAGAAATCATTTTATCTCTCCTTTGTAATATGTAATATAATACGAAATGCATATAATTTAGAATATTTTTATTATTAAGTAAGTTTATTATAACAAATAAGCATTATTAAATCCATGAGATTATAAAAATGAATTTTTTATGTAATTTTTAAAAAAAGTGTTTCAATTAATACTAAAATGGTATATATTAAAATAAGATAACAAATCTTGATGATGATGTTATCTAGCCCATAAAATAACCCCCCATTTAGGACCCTTTCCCCGAGGGTCCTACTTTTTTGCAAAGTTGTTGATTTTATAGCAATATATGGATATAATTATCTTCAAGAAGTAAAATTGTTTGAATTTTAAAAAATTTAACGCAAAATGATTAAATATTCTGTCAATGGGCAGATTTAATCATAAAGAGGGGAGAATGTATTATGAGGGTTTACGAGAGTGACAAGATCAGAAACATTGCAATCCTTGGACATAGTGGGTCAGGGAAATCAAATTTGATGGAGGCAGTTCACTATACTGTCAAGCTTACAAATAGGATTTCTAAACCAACTGATGAAGCCAAGCTAACTTCTTCTATGAATCTACACTCACTAGAGTGGAATGATCACAAGTACAATTTTTTAGATACTCCTGGTTATTTTGATTTTGATGGAGAGGTTGTGTCTGCTATGGCAGCAGCTTCAGGCACAATTATAGTAGTAGATGGAACCACAGATTTACAAGTTGGAACCGATAAGGCTTTAGAAATTACAGATGAGTATCAAACTCCACGTTTTATTTTTGTAAATAAAATCGATAGTGAAAAATCCGATTACGACAAGATTTTAGACCAATTAAGAGAACGTTATGGCAAAAAGATTGCTCCATTTCATGTACCTTGGGGTAAAGCAGAAGCGTTTAAGGGATTTATAAATGTAGTTGATATGTTTGCAAGAGAATATAATGGTAAAGAGTGTGTTACAGTTGATATGCCAACTGATATGGACGATATAATAGCTCCAGTAAGAGAAATGCTTATGGAATCAGTTGCTGAATCCGATGAAGCACTTATGGAAAAATATTTTGCTGGTGAGGAATTTACAACTGAAGAGATACACAAAGGACTTAGAAAAGGTGTATTAGAAGGAGATGTAATTCCTGTACTTTGCGGCTCAACAGCTAAAAATATCGGAGTTCATACTCTACTAGATATGATATGGGATTATCTTCCATCACCACTAGATGAAAAAGATATAAAAGAATCCGATGTGTTTGCAGGTCAAATTTTTAAAACTATAGTTGACCCATTTGTTGGAAAGATATCTTTTGTTAAAATTCACGAAGGACATTTAAAGCCAGAATCTGAGCTTTATAATGTTAAGAAAGGCCATAAAGAGAGAATTCCTAAGGTATTTACCTTAGTTAATGGAGAATATAAAGAAATGTCCGAAGCAAGAGCTGGGGATATCGTTGCTTTTACAAAGCTTCAAGATAGCTCCACAGGTGAAACTCTATCTTCAAAATCAGGACACGAGAGCTATGATGATTTGGTATTCCCAAAACCTCAGATGCTTGTTGCAGTAGAGCCGACTAATAAAGGAGACGAAGAAAAAATCTCTTCAGGACTACAAAGATTGATGGAAGAGGATCCTTCATTTACATGGGAGAGAAATGCTGAGACTAAGCAAACTGTTCTAGGTGTACAAGGTGAGATTCACGTTAACTCATTAAAGGATAAATTAAAAGATAAATTTGGTGTAGAGGTTAAGCTACTTGATTTAAAGGTTCCTTATAGAGAGACTATAAAGGGCAAGTCCGATGTCCAAGGCAAGCACAAAAAACAAAGTGGTGGGCATGGGCAGTATGGAGATGTTAAAATTAGATTTGCTCCATCATCAGAGCCATTTGAGTTTGCAGAGGAAATATTTGGAGGTTCTGTACCAAAATCCTATATTCCAGCTGTAGAAAAAGGACTTAAAGAGTCTATGGAAAAAGGAATACTAGCAGGATTCCCAGTTACAAACATCAAGGCTGTACTTTATGATGGCTCATACCATGATGTTGATTCATCCGAGATGGCTTTTAAGCTAGCTGCTAATATGGCATTTAAAAAAGGTATGGAAGAAGCTAAACCAGTACTTCTAGAGCCAGTAATGAAGCTTAAGATTGTAGTTCCTGAAGAATTTATGGGAGATATCATGGGAGATATCAACAAGAAACGTGGTAAGGTACTTGGTATGGAGCCTTTCAAAGGGACGAAACAATTAATTATGGCAGAAGCTCCACAATCAGAAACCTTTAAGTACGCTATTGACCTAAAGGCTATGACTCAAGGAAAAGGTTATTTTGAGATGGAATTTGAAAGATACGATGAAGTTCCTAGCCAGTTAGCACAGAAAATTATTGAAGAAAGAAAAAATGAAGAGCATTAAGAATATATTCAGATAGAAAACTAGAATAGATTTGAGAAATACAGATTCTTATGAAAGTTTAATTATAGTGAAAAAGAGCTTGCGAATTCGCAAGCTCTTTTAATTGAAGTACTTAAAATTTTTATTTACCTAGTAAACTATTTCCACTGATTTGTCTTTAGCATCCCATTTCACATTGCCATTTAAAACCTTAGCAATTTCATTTACAGCTACAAAGATATCACCATCTTCAGTAATCACTGCTTTCGAATCTTTGTCATAGGTTTTCTCTGTATCTAAATCGAATACTACAGTTTTTCCATTTTTGCTGAGAGTGAGTTCTTTTTCGTTATTTGAAACTGAAACCTCTAGCTTCATAGCTTTTTCTATAACATCAAGTGAAACTAAAGCTCTACCTTCTTTTATAAATGGTTTTTTAGCTGCTTTTTCAGGTTTTCCATTATTCTTGATTTCGTCTTTATCTATTTTAATTTTTACAGAATTATATTCTGCTGGATTAAAGTTGAGTACTAGCTCAGTAAGTGTATTTGAGAAAGTCATTAATCTTTCTTCAACTCTACCTGGAAACTCTCTTTCTAGGAAATCTAGATTATCATTTTCAGTATGCCAAATTTCACCGTGTTTTTCAGTTTGAGTATATCCATCCATATCACCTAAATGCCAGTTTGTAGCTTCGAAGTATCCATAAGGAATTCCTCTTTCAACAAAAGGAGCATGGTCACTCCAGTCTCCAGTTGTACCAGCTGGATAGTCTTTATTGTGTCCAGGGTTTGTTTCTAAGTCAAGTCCAAGCTCTTTTGCAATTGCTAAGGCTTGTTCTCTTACAAAACCTTTTTTGCCTAAATCACCATAAACATACATGAAGTCTCCAGCAAGCAGAGAATCTAAGTTGATCATAGCTACAGTATTATTTACTTCAGCTTGTGTCATGTTTTCGGCATAGTATGAGGAGCCATTTAATCCACCATTTTTAACATTATCGCTATTTTTGAAGCTTTCTTCAGCACCAAAAGCAATAAATCTAACAGTATAAGGAGTTTTAAGGTCTGATATTTTTTCAGCAGTTTCAAGCATTACAGCCACTCCAGAAGCATTATCGTCAGCACCTTTTCCAGTATTGTTTTTTGAATCGTAGTGAGCTCCTATGATGATTTCTCTTTTAGATTCACCTGGTTTTACTGCAATAACATTATATGATGTTACAGTATCATACGGTTTATCGTCTTTTGTTCTTTGAATTTCAAAGCTTTGGAGCTTAGTATCATAGCCCAAATCCATAAATACATCTTCAATATAGTCTTTAGCATCGTATTCTCCATTTGTTGCTTGAGTTCTATCACCTATTTCGTCTGAAAGCTCAACAACATGCTTATAAGCAAGTTCTCCTGCATCGGGGTCTTTTGTAAGAGCATTTGAAAAAATTGGTGTCACGATAATTAGTGAAGCTAAAGCGAACGCAGAAACTTTTTTCATCATATAATCAATCCTCCTATTGTAAAATAACTTCCTTATTATAAAGATAACAAGGTAAGCATGAACCATTAGCAATTTTTGATTGCAATAATAGACGGTTCATAATATATTTACCCTAAAGTCACTTTAATAAAAATTATATTCAAGTAATTTTTTCAGATTTAAAATTCTTCGATTACAACATCAGAAGGAACTTCGAATTCTGAGTCGTTAATATCCCCAACCTTTAGCTCAGTGACTTCAATAGTCATCTCGCTACCATCCACGCCTTTGCTTACCATTTTCATAGTTATGCCATATTTTTTGCTAACCCAAAGCTTAACTTCTTCATTTGTAGCTTTGTCTTTTGATAAAATAACTGCGCAATCCTCGCCTAGTATTTTCTCATCCCCTACTACCTCAAAGGTGGCAGTATCGACTTGCTCATCTACTGAGGCAATATCAGTCATGCTGGTATCAGGCATAAACGCTGAGTCGCCAGAATCTGCTTTGAATCTCATTCCAGTTTTTTCAGATGCGCTATATGTGACGAATTCACCTGTTTTTGAATCTATTATGTTAATCATTTCGTCGCCATCAGCAACTATACTGCTTTTCACTTTATCTCCTTTATGCCAAGTTTTCATCTGACTTTGTTGGTCTGTCATTGTAAAGGTCTGTGCATAGTAAATGCCATCTTTAAATGCATTTTCTCCTTTTTTGAATAATTCTGCTAGGTCAGCAAATTCTTCTTCAGCTGCTGGTTGTTCAGCCTCTGGAGCAGCTTCCTCTTGTGTCGTATCTGGGGCTGGAGTTTCTTCCTTAGGTGAACATCCAGCTAATACGGATGTGCCTAATATAGCTGATAAAAATAATGCAATTGCAATCTTTTTCATTATCACAACCTCCTTTTACACTATTTTAATCCTATGATAGATAAAATGCTATAATAATTGAAGATAAAAAGGTATAATATATAAAATTAAGTAATCAGTCGTATATAAAACTAAGGAGGGGGAACTATGCAAGAGAATTTTGAGTTTTGTTCAGTTGACAGTGTATATCTAGCGCAAAAATATTCTACACCGCTTTATGTTATGAGTCAGGATATAATAGAAGAAAAAATAGATTATATTAAGGTGAATTTTTTAGATAAATACCCTCGTACATATGCATATTATGCTAGTAAGGCTTTTTTGACTAAAGCAATGGCTAAAATAATTAAAAAATCAGAAATGGGTATAGATGTAGTATCTTATGGAGAGCTATATACGGCATTAGATGCCGGAATAAATCCAGATAAAATAATGTTTCATGGAAACAACAAATCAAAAGATGAATTGGAATTTGCATTAGAAAGAGGAATAGGAAGAATAGTAGTAGATGGAATAAGTGAGCTAAAGCTATTAATAGAGCTTGCAGGAGAAAGATTTACTACAAAAATCTTACTTAGAATTTCTCCAAATGTGGAGGCACATACTCATAAATATATAAGTACAGGACAGCTAGATTCAAAATTTGGACTTTCTTTTGCTAGCAAAGACTTAGATGAAGCTATAGAACTAGCTATTAAATCAGAACACATTGATTTTAAAGGCTTCCATTTTCATGTTGGCTCACAGCTTTTTGACAATGAGGCTCATGTAGAGTCAACAAAAAAAGCTATGGAGCTTATTAAAGAAATAAAAGACAAGTATGATTATGAAATAGAGGATTTAAATGTCGGGGGAGGATTCGGAGTAAGATATACGGCTGAAGATGAACCTATGCCACTGGAATATTTTACAGATGCAATTATGGAAGAAGTACTAGCTTTAGCTGATAAATATGAAATAACAAGACCGAATATTTTTATAGAGCCAGGAAGATATATAGTAGCTGAAGCAGGAATTACTCTTTATACTGTAGGTAGTGTAAAAAATATTGAGTCAGTTAGGAAATATATATGCATAGACGGAGGTATGGCAGATAATCCAAGACCAGCACTTTATCAAGCCAAATACAGTGCTTGCATAGCAAATAAAATGTATGATGAAGATACTGAGCTAGTAACAGTTGCTGGAAAGTGCTGTGAAAGCGGAGATATATTAATTTGGGATATTAATCTTCCTAAAGTAGAAAGAGGAGACATACTAGCAGTTATGGGAACTGGAGCATATAACTATAGTATGTCGAGCAATTATAATAAGCTTGCAAAGCCTGCAGTGGTTATGATTCATGATAAAGAAGACAGACTGATAGTGCAAAGAGAGTCCTACGAGGATTTACTTAAAAACGATTTAGGTTAGGAGAGATAAGTGTGAACTTACTAGTAACAGGTGGAGCGGGATTTATTGGCTCAAACTTTATAAAGTATATGCTAAAGCATCACGACTACAGAATAGTAAACTTAGACTTGCTTACTTATGCAGGAAATCTAGAGAATCTAGAAGATATAGAGGGAGATGCTAGGTACAAGCATATTAAGGGAGATATTTGTAATAGAGAGCTAGTAGAAAGTATTTTTAGAAGATTTGACATAGATATGGTGGTTAATTTTGCGGCAGAATCCCATGTTGATAGAAGCATAGAAGACCCTGAAGTTTTTCTTAGAACAAATATAATGGGAACTCAGGCACTACTTGATATTGCTAAGGATTTTTGGAAAATAGATTTATTTGATAAGTACTGCAAAGAGTATAAAAAGGGCGTTAAATTTGTTCAGGTATCGACAGATGAGGTTTATGGCTCTTTAGGTGAAACGGGACTTTTTAAAGAAACAACATGCCTAAATCCAAACAGTCCCTATTCGGCTTCCAAAGCTTCAGCTGATATGATAGTAAGAGCATATAGTGAAACCTATGGACTTCCTGTTAATATTACAAGGTGCTCTAATAATTACGGACCATATCAATTTCCTGAAAAATTAATTCCTCTAATGATAAATAATGCGATAAATGATAAACCTCTTCCTGTTTACGGAGATGGGAAACAAGTTAGAGACTGGCTTTATGTTGAGGATCACTGCAGTGCTATTGACTCGGTGCTTCATAAAGGAAAGCCTGGAGAAGTTTATAATATTGGTGGGAATAATGAAAAACAAAATTTGGATATAGTAAAATTGATTTTAAATGAGCTAGGAAAAGATGAAACTTTAATTACTCATGTAAAAGATAGATTAGGACACGATAGAAGATATGCAATAGACAATACAAAAATAAGTACGCAGCTAGGGTGGGAACCTAAATACACTTTTGATGAAGGTATAAAGCTAACGATAAAATGGTATTTAGACAATCCTAGATGGATAGAAAAGATTATTTCTTCAGAATACAGAAACTATTACAGCAAAATGTATGAAGGAAGGTAATCGTGGCTTATAATTTAAAGAAGTTATTTTTTATAAATGCTTCTTAGGCTAAAAATTGTTATACGAATTTAATAGTTAAGTATTTTTATATCCTGGATTATTAGCATCTTATCTACACAATATGTAGATAAGATGCTAATGATATAGGATATTTTTTTGAACTTTTTTCCTACCTTTTCAAAAATAAATGCATATTGTATAGTAGAAACAGAACATATGTTCGGTAGCTATACAGAGATAGGAGGTAAGGAAATGGAGACAAATACTTACGAAGATATAGAACAAGCGCTTATAGGCTATAAGGAAGCTACTGCTACTTGGGATAAACAAGAATATCTAAGGCAGCTTTTAGCTTACATTACTCCTCTGATTAAGAAAAAAATAAGACACTATTTTGGATATGTAGATGAAGATTTACTCCAGCTAGGATATGTTAGGACTATTGAATTAATTGATAATTATGAACTGGAAAGAAATATATTATTTATGGGATATATGAAAAGAATGCTAGGATGTTATTACTATGATGAGAAAAGAAAACAAGCTAAGGTAGCGGATTTAGTAGAATACGATGAGACCTTTATGGAATTAGATTATGAATCTGGCTACTTCGATATCGAACTAGAAGATTTATTAAAGGGTCTTTCGTATAAAGAAAGATATGTAGTTGAAAGGCACATTATGGATAAGAGTTTACTAAAAAATGTGGCTCAGGAACTCGATGTTTCCTATGTCTATGCAAAAGAATTAAAAAGAAATGCTATAAAAAAGCTTAGAGTTTTAATTTGTTTATAATTTAACGTAAAATAATGTTGTATTTTATGTTTTAATACACTCTTTCAGGGTATATTTAAATTAACTAGAATTAGTAATATATTCGCACTCCTTTAGTTAGAATTTCCCAATTTGTATGAAAAAGGCAAACTACAGGAAACTGTAGGACGCAAAGCGAGGAGTCTAAGACTGAATACTAACTCAGTTATGATAGTCCAGCCGCCATATTTTTTTATATGGCGGCTTTTTGAGTTAAGATTAGTTATGATTGTCCCGTTGCCATCCAAAACTTGGTTTTTAAGTTTAATGGATGGAGGTGTCAAAAATGAGAAAAAACAGAAGATTCTTAGCAATTATCATGGTATTAGCATTTTTAGGTTGGTCATTTAACGCTCAACGAGTATTCGCAGATAGTGAAATACCCCCTGAAATTCAGCAAGAAGAACAAGAAGTAGTTGATGAGGAACAAAACGAAGAACAACCGGAAAATAATTTAGAGCCAGAGAATGAAGAAGTAATAGAAGAAGAACCTATTGAAGAAGAGGAAGTAATAGAAGAAGAAATCGAGGAAGAAATAGTGGAGGAAGTTATTGAGGAAGAACCTATTGAAGAAATAGTAGAAGAAGTTATTGATGAAGAGATTGAAGAAATTATTGAAAATGAAGAAGTACCAATGTCTTTAATGAAAGCTCCAGAAATCCTTGATGTAGATGTTCAGTATTCAGGACCAGCAGCTCAGCAACCAATAGATGAAGCTAATTTTAAGCTTGAAGAAACTGGATATGAAACTGAAAAAGTTGATGATTCTCCAAGAGGTAGTGGAACTATTTCATTAGATAATGAAGAATTTATTAAGTGGTTTGTAAGTGAAGATGCGAAGTATCTATCTTGGGAAACAAGCTCATCAAATGTAACAGTATATAAAGTATATGTAAAAGGTGGACAAGGAGAAGACGGAGCTAAAGGTTATCTATATGTTTATGATCCTACAATCAGCTCTGATAGTGGATTGCATCCAGCAGTAAATAAGAATGATAGTATCGCTGCTATTAGCCACTTCTCTTTCTTATTTGGATTAGTGATACCTGAAGACCCTGAGGATCCAGAAGACCCTGAGGATCCAGAAGACCCTGAGGATCCAGAAGACCCTGAGGATCCAGAAGACCCTGAGGATCCAGAAGACCCTGAGGATCCAGAAGACCCTGAGGATCCAGAAGACCCTGAGGATCCAGAAGATCCTGAAGACCCAGAAGATCCTGAGGACCCAGAAGATCCTGAGGACCCAGAAGATCCTGAGGACCCAGAAGATCCTGAGGACCCAGAAGATCCTGAGGACCCAGAAGATCCTGAAGACCCAGAAAATCCTGAGGAACCTGAAGAACCAACAGTTCCTGAAGATGACGACGATGATGACGATGTAGTAGTAATTGAAGAAGAAGAGACTCCTTTAGCATTACCAGGAGAACCTGATGTATTCGTAGCAACTGTAACTTCTATAGATACTCCTGAAGAAATAGTAGAAGAAGAAGTTCCACTTGGAGCACCAGAACCTGAAGAAGAGATAATAGAAGAAGAATTACCACTTGCAGCACCAGAACTTCCTAAAACAGGTGGATTTGCACCAGAACTTCTATATGCTTTAGGATTAAGCTTAATTAGTGTAGGATTTAAGTTTAGAAAATAAATTTTAAAACTGCCAAATCATACTAAATACAAATACAAATATAATTATAAATTAAATTTTAATCGTTAAGCTGCTCCAATTTGGAGCAGTTTTTTTGTTTTAAATTTATAATAAAATAAAATTGTTATTTACTTTTGAAACCTTTTAATATAAAATTTATTTATAGATTTCGTAACTAGTTAATACTACGTAATAAAATAGTTATTTAATCCTATTTAATGAAAAAGGCAAACTATGGGAAACTATAGGACGCAAAGCAAGGAGTCTAAAGCTTAGTTTTAAGCAATGATTGTCCAGCCGCCATATTTTTTTATGGCGGTTTTTTAGTTGCTCAAATTAAGTCATGATTGTCCAGCTACCATCTAACAAGCGTATGTAACGTAGTTTAAAGATGGAGGGGTATTATGAAGAAGATGAAAAGTTTAGCTTACTTATTAATTCTGACAGTAACACTATGGACAGTAGGAACGGATATTACATTTGCAAATAATGGAAATGGAAACGGAAACAATAAAGAAAAAGTACAACAAAGTGTAGACAAAAATAAACAAGACAATAATAAAGAAAATATTGTGACAGATGATAAAGAAGATAATGATTCACAAGAAAAACAAAAAAAATTGGGTACTGATAAAGGAACGAATATAGGAAGTAATGGAGAAGGACATTTTGAGAATTCTGATAATCCAGATGATAAAAAGGGAAATGGTGTGGGAACTGGCCATATAACAAGAGGTGAAGGTAACGGAAAAGGTCAGGGAAATGGCTATGGTTATGGGCATACTGGAAAACCAGAACAAGTAGACCAAGAACCGGGAACAACTACGCCAGGAACAACTACGCCAGGAACGACTACGCCAGGAACGACTACGCCAGGAAC
>NZ_FUYN01000002.1:535385-581952 GCF_900168025.1 Acetoanaerobium noterae
ACTACGCCAGGAACGACTACGCCAGGAACAACTACACCAGGAACGACTACGCCAGAATTGGATGAAGTAATAACATCAACTGATGAAGATATTCCATTAGCGCTACCTGAAGTTCCGAATGTTGCTAATGCAGTTATTGCTTCGGTGGAACAAACTGAAGAAATTTTAGAAGAAGAGACTCCATTATCTGCTCCGACAGCACCAGAAACTGATGAGGAAATAATAGAAGAAGAAGTTCCACTTGCTGCACCAGCACCAGAACTTCCTAAAACAGGTGGGTTTGCACCAGAACTTCTTTATGCTATAGGAACAGGCTTAATGGCTACAGGATTTAAATTAAGAAAAAAATAGCTTATTCAATCTGCGAATATATATGATTATATATAAAATAAAGACTACTCAATTTTGGGTAGTTTTTTATTTTGAATATTCAAAATATATATTTACAACTTTTGGATAAAGTATTATAATAGGATTGGATAAATGTTTTTGCAATGAGTTGTTAATCACTTTTTTAAATGTTACGCTTTCTCAGTTCTTTATGTAAAGGGCAAACTGTTGGAAACAACAGGACGCAAAGCCAGGAGTCTAATGCTTAGGTAAAATAAGTAATGATTGTCCAGCCGCCATATTTTGTGGTGGTTTTTTTAATTGAATAAGAAAAAGCTATGATAGTCTGGTTGCCATCAGAAACTTGGGGAAACGAGTTTGTGAAGGAGGATTATTATGAAAAGCAAGAAGAACGTAACATTTTTACTTGTGTTAACCATGATTTTGTGGACCATTGGTGCTCAGGTAGCATTTGCAAGCAATGGATTAGGACATTTTGAAACTACAGGCGAGTTAATGGGCAATGGCGAAGGCAAAGGGCACATTGAGCGTGGAGTTGGAACTGGAAATGGCCAAGGTAATGGCTATGGATATGGTCATGGAGAAGTTGATATTCCGAAATAGCTAATTTATTATCAACAATAATTACTCGCATAAACTATGACATAGTATATTGATTTATAAAAACCCCTTTAATAGACTTTTATAGTCTGCTAGAGGGGTTTTAAAATATGGGTTTATATTGTTCTTTAAGTCCAGAGCCTACTAGTTCGTTTGGAATTAGGAAAACAGGAGCTCCTGTAGCATATGGAGCTATTTCATAAATGCCAAACTGAATGTAGAGATTTCCGTCTTCTATATAAAATTGCTGCATTTGACTGATGCTTACAAATCTAAGATTTTTTTCTTTAAAATATACTTTTCCAGAAATATCTTTTTTTATTTGATTTGTAATTTCTTTGTTTATAACGTTTTTATAGTCAAAGTCTGATTTGAATAAATCTTCTAGGCTCAATTCTTTTCCAGAAGAAGTATCGATATTGTAAGTAGCAAGAGCAGTTACAGGATTTGCTTTACCTGTATTTTGTGTATATGTGGCAACCATACTCAATATGTTTTGATTTGAGGTTTTTATCTCAAAATCAGTAGTTACAGAGTAAGGAACAAAAGATTCAGCTTTTAAGTTTGATTTTGATAGTGATTTAAGATTGTTCATGTAGTTGTATACTTGATTTTTGAGCTTTGTATTCAAAGTTGCCTGAGTATTTTGATTCTGAAGATTTGATATGACTGGGTATTTAATATCATAAGAAAAGGCTTCAGTTTCTCCAAAATCACTTTCTATTTGTATTTCAACTGGCTGAGGCAAAGCTGAAGTGGATTTGCCCTCGTAGCTTATATTTTTTTTTGAAGATGTTACTGCAGTAGTAAAGCTTTCAGGTTTTTCAATTACCGAGCAAGCAGTTAGTGTGACAACTATAATGGTAATGATATTTAATAAAAGTAATTTCCTCACATTAATGCCTTCTTTCTAACCTTATATGTTTCTATTATATCAAAACTAAGTACTTTATTACATTATAATCTTTAGGACTTAATGATTAGTTACATATTCTTTAAAGAAAAATGACAGTAAATATGGTATGATATTTTTGGAAAGAGGTGAAGCTTGTGAGGGTTTTAGATGTTGTATTTGATAATCATCCTATATTTGATAGCAATACTATTTCTTTTGAAACAGAGGATAAAAAAATTCTAGATACTATTATTTTAGCTGGGATTAATGGTTCAGGTAAAACTACTCTGCTTTCTAGTATTTTCAAGACATTTAAAAAGTTAGAAGATAACAAATTCTGTTTAGATGAAAAAGATACAGTAAATTTACATTTAGATATAAATGAAGATGAACTTGAGAAAGCACCTAAAATGATTTATCTTCCATCTGAGGTGAGATTTCAAAGTATTCATAACTCCAATCAAGCTGATGAGATACCTCTTGCCTATTGTATTGATGATAAAAGCACTCATGATATAATTTCATATATCAAGCAGGCTTTTGATAAGCAGATTTTTTCGAATCCAGAGACAACGGTAGGAAAGAGTATAGATGCAGTGTGCGACGAAATAAATTCTATTTTTTCAATTCTAGATATGGATGTTTATTTGGTAGGAATTAAAGATCCTAAAACCAAGATGCCGCTTTTTAGAAATGAGTCTGGAGTAGAGTTTGATATTAACGGGCTTTCATCTGGAGAGAAACAGCTGTTTATTAGGCTTTTATCTCTTAAATCTCTAGAGCCTGAAGGTTGTGTGATTTTGATAGATGAGCCAGAGATTTCGCTTCATCCATCATGGCAGCAAAGAATAGTTGAAGTATATCAAAATATAGGTAAAGATAACCAAATAATCATAGCTACCCATTCTCCACATATTATTTCATCAGTGAAAAGAGAATCACTCAAAATTCTATCAAAAAAAGAGAGATGGGTAAAGGTAATTGATGGTGAGAATCTAGATGAGACCTATGGTGTTACAGCAGATATGATATTGCTTGATATCATGGGGCTTTCGACAACTAGGCATCCTCACATCCAAGAGAAAATTGATGAATTAAAGAGCATGGTTAGAAATGAGCTTTACGAAACTGAAGAGTTTAAAATATTGTATGAAGATATTACAGGCGTTATAGGGACGATAGACCAGGATATTTTACTGGTTAATATAGAAATAGCTAGAAGAAAGGGACTAAAAAATGCTGGACATTAAAAAGACGACTCCTCCAGATTTTTTACTAGAATTTAAAGAAGAAAAGTCTAATGCCAGTTACAAGAATATGCGTGGGGATATGAGAAAGGATTTACGTCATTATATTGCATATAATGAGCAGTGCAAATCTTCGAGATGTTTTTGCGCTTATTGCGAGAGAGAGATTGTTGTGAATTCAGACAATGCCAATGGCTCGCATATTGAGCATATCAAGCCGCAATCTAGATTTCCAGAGGATGATTTGGATTATGACAATATGATTGTTTCATGTAATGCTAAGGAAAGCTGTGGGATAAGAAAAGGAAGCCACTATTTCGAAGGCTTTATAGATCCAGTTAATTTTTCACCAGATGTTTTTTTTGTTTATGACCTTATGACTGGAGAGATAATTCCAAAAGAAGGAATAAAAGATAGTAATACTCCAGCATATAAAAGTCTCGATTTGTTAGGCTTAAACAGTGTAAGACTAACTGATGCAAGAAAGCGTGTGATAGTTGAAATAGATAACTTGCTTAAATTTATGAAGAAAGAAGATATAAGACATTTTTTAAAGCAGTTTCCAAGCTTATTGGATTATATGCTTAAATAGATGAAAGAAGGAAAAAAATGGCTGATTTAATTAGCAAGGCAGATTTTAGCAGTAGGAGTATAAGGGAAATAGGCGGATATATGGAGCTAGAGATTCCAAAGAAGAAATCTTATTATCAGGGAGACGACGTAATTGAGGTTAACACAGGAAGAGCTGCTATTTACCATGCGATAAAGGATTCGAAAGCTAAAAAACTGTATTTGCCACATTATTTATGTACTAGTATGCTTCAGGTTATTGAGCCTCTTAATTTAGAGTTCGAGTTTTATAATATAGATGAGAATTTTATGCCTATATTTGATAGACAAACTACTGAGGACGAAGCCTTCTTATATATTAATTATTTTGGAACTGCAAGCAAGAATACTATAAAGAAGCTAAAAAATTACCATAAGAATTTTCTAATGGACAATACTCAGGCTTTTTTTGCAAAGCCGATTAAAGGAGCTTACAATCTTTATTCTGCCAGAAAGTTTTTTGGTGTAAACGACGGTGGCTATTTAATCAAGGATGGCATTCAAAAAATAGATTTAGAAAGCGATTTATCCTATCCTCATGCTATTCATCTTTTAAAAAGAATAGAAGAGGGAGCGAACGCCGCATATCTTGACAATATGAAAAATGAAGATAGGTTTGATGACTTTAATCCTATAGGAATGTCAAAACTCAGCAAAAGAATTCTTGAAAGCATTGATTATGAAGAGGTAAAGCTAAAAAGGCAGAGAAATTTTTACTATCTTCATTCAAAACTGAAAGACCTTAATAAGCTAAATCTTGAGCACAGCTTCGAAGCGCCTATGGTATACCCCATGCTTATAGAGCAGAAGGATTTAAGAGCCTATCTAGTTAGTAAGAAGATTTATGTACCACATTGGTGGAAGGATGTTCTTTCTAGAGTAGAAAGTAACAGCTTTGAAAATTATTTGTCGACTTATCTTTTAGCTCTACCTATAGACCAGAGGTATGATTTAGAGGATATGGACTATATTGTGGGACATATAAAAGCTTTTGACAACAGTATTTTGCTATAAAAAATTGCTAATAAAGAGGATAAACTATGGATGAAAAGAAACTAAATAATATAGCCAGTAGTATGGACAAAGGTTTTTGGAGCTTTTGGGATAGTATGATTTATAAAGCTTTAGAATCAAGCGTTGATATTATGCCACCTAGGCTTAAAAAGCTAATTGCAAATTATTATACTGATGCTAGAATTAGGAAGCTGTATTTTGATAGATTAGGTGTAAAAATGGGCGAAGGAAGCTTTGCTAATTTAGGTATGAAAATCATAGTATCAGCAAATCACAGATATAGCATAGAAATAGGAGATAATGTATCTATAGGACCGAATTTGACTTTAGTTACAGAGGCAGCAGCCGGCAACGGAAAGGAAATCAACACCTTACCTTATGTAAAGGAAAAGCTTACTAAGGAAGCTAAAATTTATATAGAGGATGAAGTGTGGATAGGGGCAAATGTTGTGATTCTCCCAGGAGTAAGAGTTGGAAGATGCAGTGTTATAGGAGCTGGGGCAGTTGTAAACTCTAATGTAAAGCCGTACAGCGTATATGCAGGAGTTCCAGCAAGAAAGATTAGAGATTTGGAAAAGGAGTAGGCATGGATAAAGTATCAATTATCGTTCCAATTTATTACAATGAACTAAATATACCTCACTTATATGAGCAAATGAAAGAAAAAATCTTATCAAGAACTGATTTTGAAGCTGAGATTGTCTGCGTAGATGATGGCTCAAAGGATGGTTCATATAAAGCTCTGCTAGAGCTAAGAGAAAAAGATGATAGGTTCAAGGTAGTCAAGCTGTCTAGAAATTTTGGTTCACATACAGCTATACTTGCAGGCTTTGCTCATGCGACTGGAGACTGCATGACTATGGTAGCTGCGGACCTTCAGGAACCTCTGGAAATAATTATAGAGATGTATGAAAAGTGGAAGCAAGGAAAAAAAGTAGTAATAGCAGTTCGTAAGGACAGAGAGGATGGATTTTTTCAAAAGCTTTTTTCCAATACATATTATTCTCTGATGCAAAAATATGCGCTAAAAGACATGCCTAGTGGAGGCTTTGATTGTTTCTTTATCGATAAAAAAGTAAGAGATGTACTGGTATCCATGAATGAAAAAAATTCTTCTATAGTAGGACAGGTGCTGTGGGCTGGATTTGAAATGGACAAGATTTACTATGTGAGAAAAAAACGAGAAATAGGGGAGTCTAAATGGACCTTATCAAAGAAAATTAAGCTATTTATTGATTCCTTTATGGCTTTTTCTTATGTCCCTATCAGGTTTATATCTACGCTAGGGATATTTATTTCTATAGTTGGGTTTATCTTAGCAGTATTTTTAATTGTGAATAAGTTTATGTTCAATGTTCCTGTTCAGGGCTGGACTACTATGATGATTACCCTACTCATGCTCTCTGGAATACAGATGCTCACGCTAGGAGTTATAGGAGAGTATCTATGGAGAAATTTTGATGAGAGCAGAGGAAGACCCACTTACATAGTAGAAGAAACTCATGGAATAGATGAGTAAGTAAAAGAGATTGAGAGTGAATTTATATGGTCTATTGTTTTTATGATATAGCTACAAATGAAAAAACTAAATGCAGTAAAACGGATTTTGACTCTAGATTCAAAGCTTTAAAGACAAACGAGGTTTTGTTTTTTGATAGCGAAGACTTTCATTTATATCACAACAAAAATGCAGATAAGGTGTACTTTTTAGGATTTTTGAAGGAGTCTAAAGCAATAGGCTATTGCATATTTGGATTAAGGGATTATAGTGGGAGAGCTATGCTTTGCATGCCCTATTCTTCTCCATTTTCTACCTTTTATTTTAATCCTAAAATAGATGACCTAGATAAAGCAAGATGCATAAAGTGCTTAAAAAATATGGCAAAGGAGCTAAATGCAGATGTTAAGCTTATCCTTGCTCCGAATATTTATGATGAAACACTTGCTATAAGCATGGGACTAGTTCTAGATGAAGGCTTTAAGCTACAATATTCTCATGTAAACAATTACTATAATCTAAAAGAGATTACGGATATAGATGAGTTTGTATCTGAAAGAGCCCATAGCTTTAGAAAAAATTTGAATAAAGCTATGAGGTCAAATCTAGTTAGCAGACTTAATGATGATAGCTCTCTTCAAAATGCCTATCAGGTTATCAAGCTAAATAGGGCTGAAAAGGGCTATCCTCTAGCTATGAGTTATCAGCAGATTTTAGATATATCTATCATGGATAAATCCAAGGTAGATGCCTTCGTTGTCTCAAGTGAGCAGACGGATATAGCAGCCGCAATAGTTTTTGAGATTAGCTCTAATGCAGTTCAAGTAGTTTACTGGGGAGCTTTAGATGAATACTCTAATCTTAGACCGATGGAGTTTTTAGCAATGAATGTAGTAAAGTACTACAAAGAAAAAGGCTATGACTATGTAGATATAGGACCATCAACGGCAGACGAGAAGATAAGTCATGGACTGCTTAGATTTAAAAAGACTATAGGTTGTCGCACAAATTTTAAGCCTGTATTTTTATGGCAGACTAGGGGGAGCTATGATAGTGACTAAAATTAAAGACCTTTTTTCTAAGGCGCTAATAATACTTAGTTTTTTTCTATTTTTGTCAATTTTCGTATATATAAACTACATAGCATCTCCAAACTTTAAAGCTCCAGTGCTTAAAAGCTTAGCTCTTACTTTAGGCTTTTTACTTATATTTATAGCTGTGGATTATTTTATGGATAAATTTAAAAATAAAAAGGCAGTTTATTATGCTATTATTGGCATAATAATATTTGCAGGGCTGCTGCTAAGACTATACTGGACAAACTCGGTGAGTACTATTCAGATTTCAGATTTTGGACGTATGTGGGAAAGTGCAGGAGAAATAGCTGAGGGAAATTTCAGCAGATTTCAAAAAAACGGATATCTGTATACCTATCCCCACCTTGCATTTACTACCTTATTTTATAGTCTTATTCATATGATTACAGGCTCTAGTCTCATGGCAATGAAGTTTGTAAATATAGGCTTGTCGCTTCTGACGGCTTTTTTGGTTTATTTGATTTCTGGCGAGTTATCAAATGGAAAAAAAGCTACTGCTATTTTTATCATGGCTATAAATTCTCCATTTATTTTCTTTAATAATATTTTGGATTCTCAAAATATAGCAGCCCCAGTATTTTATTTTGCGGTGCTACTTTATTTAAAGGTTTTTAAGAAGAAAATTCATCCTCTTTATTTGGTGGCTGTAGGAGCACTGCTTTCGCTTGGAAATCTGTTTAGATCAGTAGGTCCAATATTTGTAATAGCAATTATAATGCATATGCTTATTTTCTCTTCATATTCCCTAATTCAAAAAAGGAAAAAAGGGAAGCCTTTGAAGCTTGATAAAGGGCTTTTAGGGCCTTTATGTCTCGTACTTATGCTAGTAGCTATGTATGTGACTACTTTTGTATTAAATTATATTTTTATATGGGCAGGAGTATTCCAAAAACCTACCTGGGATACTGGCGGAAACCTTATTTTATATATAAATGCAGGGTTTAATCACGAGAGCAATGGAATGTGGAACCAAGAAGATTATGACTTGCTTAGAGATGTTGGTTTTGACTATGATAAAGCTGAGATAGAAGCTAGAAAAAGATTAGAGCAAAGGTTATCTGATAAAGATAAGGTGCTCACCCTTATTTCGAACAAGTACCGAACTCAGTGGGGGGCAGGAGATTTTGGAGGACTTTACTGGTCTACAGTAGAGCTTGAATCTAATCCTAAAGCTACAAATGATATGCTAGTATGGCTCAATTATCATTTTTATTATGTGCAGGCTTTTTACAGTGCTCTTATTCTAGCTATAATGCTAAAGCTTGCAAGAGGCTACTATAAAAATGAAATTAAACCTGAATTTTATTTTGGACTGATTTTGTTTGTAGGGTTTGTTTGTCTTCATACCCTTATAGAAATGCAGCCTAGATACGGATATATAGCAATGCCTATGATTACAGCGCTTGCTGCTGCATCGATAGGCGAAAGGAGAAGTACTTATGAAGGTGGCGTTTAATGTTTTAGATAGACAGTTTATGATGCATAAAGAGGAATATGAAGCTAAAGCTTTAGAGGTGCTTAGAAGTGGATGGTATATACTTGGCAAAGAGGTTGAAGCGTTTGAAACTGAGTTTGCTAAATATTTAGGAAGCCGTCACTGCGTTGGATTAGCGAGTGGCCTAGATGCAATAGTGCTAGCCTTTAGGGCACTTGATATAAAAGCTGGTGATGAGGTTATAGTTGCTGGAAATGCATATATTGCCTGCGTGATGGGAATAAGCATGAACAATGCAGTACCTGTATTTTGTGAGCCAGATGAATATTACAATATAGATGCATCAAAGATAGAAAGCCTTATTACCTCAAAAACGAAAGCAATTTTGGCAGTTCACTTATATGGACAGCCTTGTGATATGAAAAGTATAAAGCAAATATGTGATAAGCATAAGCTATACTTGGTTGAGGACTGCGCTCAGTCTCATGGTTCAACCTATGATGGCATCATGACAGGAAGATTTTCAGATATAGGTTGCTTTAGCTTCTATCCGAGCAAAAATTTAGGAGCTTTTGGAGATGCAGGAGCTATAGTAACTGATAACAGCGAGCTTGCTGATAAAATCAGAGTACTTAGAAATTATGGCAGTGAGAAAAGATACTACAATGAGGTTGTAGGATATAACTCTAGACTAGATGAGCTTCAGGCAGGTCTTCTAAAAGTGAAGCTAAAATATCTAGATGAACTAAATAAGGAGCGTATAGATATAGCTAAAAGGTACCTAAGTGAAGTTGATAACCCTAAGATTATTTTGCCAAAAATTTTGGACAAGGCTATGCCTATATGGCATTTATTTGTAGTAAGAGTAAAAGATAGAGCAGAATTTATGAGTTATTTAAATGAATGTAATATAGGAAGCGTTATTCATTATCCCATACCTCCTCATCTTAGTCAGGCTTACGAGTATTTGGGATATAAAGAAGGGGATTATCCTATAACAGAAAGCTATGCGAACGAGGTAGTGAGTTTGCCTATTTACAACGGAATGACTAAAGAAGAAGTAGACTATGCCATAAAATACTTAAATAAGTATTAATAAGAATTCGGTTTTTGAGGAAATGGAGAGTTGTATGGATAAAAAGTTTAAAGTTATAGATTTTCAGGAACTAGGAGATTCTAGAGGTCATTTAGTTGTCGCAGAAAGCAATAAAGAGGTTCCGTTTTTAATTCAGCGTATTTTTTATATCTACGGAACAAAGGACGGTGTAGTAAGAGGACAGCATGCTAATAGAGAGTCTGAGTTCATGCTTATAAATCTTCAAGGAAGTGTCAAGATAGTGATAGATGATGGAAGGCAAAAGGATACCGTAATTCTAAATAAAGCCCATCAGGGAGTTTATCTCGATAAAATGGTGTGGAAGGATATGTGCGAATTCTCTAGCGACTCTATTTTACTGGTATTATCTAGCATGTCTTATGATGCTTCAGAATATATAAGAGACTATGATGAATTTGTCAGGGAAGTGAATGATGG
The DNA here is from genome assembly GCF_900168025.1 of Acetoanaerobium noterae. Taxonomy (NCBI): domain Bacteria; kingdom Bacillati; phylum Bacillota; class Clostridia; order Peptostreptococcales; family Filifactoraceae; genus Acetoanaerobium; species Acetoanaerobium noterae. Next base: position 545,666 of record NZ_FUYN01000002.1, read on the forward strand.
CAAACTTGATTAATAAGATAAAAAACAGCAGTTTTTTTGGCTTTGCGCTTGTGGGAGCAATTAATACAGGTTTTTCCTTTATAATTTATATTTTGCTTTTAAGATTGGATTTATATTATATTATAGCTAGTGTACTGGCGTATATAGCAGGTATAGCTGTAAGCTATCTACTTAATACTAAGTTCGTTTTCAAGGAAGAAAAAACAATAAAAAATCTTTCTAAGTTTGTAAGTGTATATCTTACTGCACTTGTTATAAATACGGGGCTGTTATATGCTCTTGTAAACCTAATTGGCTTTAATCCAGTGCTTGGACAAATCGGTGTGACGTGTTTAGTTTTATTTTATAATTATGTACTTCAAAAGCTTTGGACATTTAAAAAGGCCTCTTCATAATGAAGAGGCCTTAATTTTATCTGCTTAATTTACTCTTCTTCCGTAAAGGAAGTTCTTTCTTGTACTTAAATCGTCTATACGAACGCTTTTTCCAGGGCTAGGAGAGTGAATGAATTTTCCACTACCGATGTAGATACCTACATGGCCTGGGAACATTACTAAATCTCCAGCACGAAGCTCGCTTCTAGATACTTTAGTTCCTACCTTGCCTTGAGCGGCTGATGTTCTTGGAAGGCTAACTCCAGCTTTTCTGAATACATATTGAGTAAAGCCTGAACAATCAAAGCCTTTTGGAGTGGTTCCACCCCATTTATATGGTACTCCTATGTAATCTTTTGCTATTGCTACTACTCCTGAAACCTTTGGTTTTGTTCCATAAGCTACGATTTTAGGTGATGAAGGCTCAACAACTGTTTCGCTTATAACAGTTTTTTCGACAGCTTCACCATTTATTTCTACTACTTCTCTAACTACTTCTTTAACGCCGTTTGTACCTTCTGATTTAACTTTTGTAGTTCCCTCAGTCAGGGTAGAGTCGGCTACTCTTTGCTCTGCTTTATATATTGGTAGATTTACATTATCCTGATAAGTAACCTTAACATCTATCAGAGGCTTACCTTCTTCTGCTACTTCTGTTTCAGGAATTTCTCTGCTAACACTAGAACGAGAAACTGTAGAAGCGCTTGTTGGTGACTTAACTATTGCGAGTGCCTGATAGCTATTTAAGATTTTTTCTATGTTGATTTTTTCAGCTTTTACTAGATTTACTTCTTGAACGAATTCTACTTTTGCATTTTGTTTTGAAGCTACAAATGGAGCTTTAATGGCATCTAATATATTCTGGGCAGTTTTTTCATCCTTTACCGCCATGAGTACCTTACCGTCTGACTTAATTAGATAGCCTGGTGATTTGATTTCCAAAGCAGACATAGCAGATAGTTTCATGTCTTCTTGCTCAGTCAAATCATTTCCATTTAACTTCCCTTTGTTGTACTCGAGATTTGCTTCGTAAGTGATATCTTTACCTTTTGATTCACGAAGCTCTGTATCGAGCTGAGTCATCATTTTTTCTACATGAGAGACTCTTTTTACGAATCCAACATGCTTTCCATTTAGCTTTACCTCATAACCTACACCGGGTTGGTAGTAGACTAAAAAGCCTAAAAGACAAACAAGAGCAGCTAGCGAAAATAGGTATATTCTATTTTGCAGAAGTTTTCTCTTGATTTCTTTCGAAATTTTAATCATAAGAACTTCCTCCAAACTTTCTGGTTATTTTGGTATGGTACTTAAAAATTATAACACAAAAAAATTTTAAATAACACCCTTTAATTACAAAAAAGTAACAGTTTGATTTTTTTGAAAACAAAATCAATTATGTGCTGTATAATGATTAGTGTATTATTACAAACAATACACTAATTGTGTATATTATAAAAAAAGGAGAAAATACAATGGGTTTAGAAAAACTAAAAAATCGTTTAAAAAAAACTAGTGAACAGGATTCAGTACAAGGAGAGAAGAAAAAGTTTTTTAAAGGCAAGAAAAAAATTATCATACCGGTACTTATAATAGCGATTTTAGGAGCCTCTATTTTTGCATGGAGCAAAAGTAAAGGAGAACAAAATCCTATGGTTACAACTATGCCTCTCACAAAAGGAACTATAGAGCATAGTCTATCTATAACTGGAAAAATAGAAGGAACTGACAGTGCGGAAATTTCTTCATCACTAAATTATGAAATAGTTCAAATCAATGTTAAAGAAGGAGATTATGTAGAAAAAGGTCAAGTATTAGCTGTACTAGATGATAAGGATTTAAAACAAGAAATAAATCTATCGCAAAAGGATTTGGAGCTAGCTGAGCTACAATATAAAGAAAATATAGATTCAAAGTCAAAGCTCGATACTTCGACAGCTTCTGCTACTATTTCTGTGAATCAATCTCAGATAGAATACGATGAAGCGAAAAGACAGCTTGAAATAAAAAAAGCACTATTTGAAAGTGGAGCTATTCCAAAGGAAGAATATACTCAAGCTGAGATTAGTGTTCAAAAATCAGAAATAGCATTAGAGCTTGCTAAGGATGGGCTTAGAAAAGCAAAATTGGATGTACAGAAAACTATAGATGAACAGTCGCCTAAAGCTTCTGACAAAAAAGCTCTAGAAATAAAAAGAGAGCAATTAAATCAGAAACAGCAGGATTTGGAAAAGGTGTATATTAAAAGTCCAATAAGCGGAACTGTTACTAGAGTTAATGCTAGATTAGGAAGAACTCCTCAAGCTAGCGATGACAATAAACCTCTGTTTGTAGTAGAAAATCTATCTGACCTTAGAATGAAGGTATCTATAAGTGAATTTGACATCGGAAGCATAAAAGCAGGTTTAGGAGCTGAAATATCAGCAGATGTACTTGGAAGTGATAAAGTAAATGCTCTTGTATATAATATTTCACCAACTGGAGAGCCTAAGGAAGGTGGAAACAGCAAGGAAATGGTTATACCAGTTATACTTGATATAGTAGACGAGGATCCAAGACTAATAGCTGGAGTTACTGCTTCTGCAAAAATTATGATTGAGCAAAAAGATAACGTATTTAAAGTGCCTTATGAAGCTGTTTTAGAAGAAGATGGAAAAAATTATCTAGTAATAGAAAAAGATAACGTTCTAAAAAGAGTAGCAGTAGAGCTCGGACTAGAAAGTGATGTAGAGCTTGAGGTTATATCATCAGAGCTTAAGGAAAATGATTCAGTAGTACTATCTCCTGATCCAAGCTATATAGATGGAATGAAAGTAGAGAAAATGCCAGAAATGGGAGCTGAAATTAAGGCTGAAAATTAAGAATAATAATTAAGCAAGAGCAATCCTGACTATTCAAACAGTAAAAATTGCTAATGTAGCTACAGGTGTCTTGCATATTAATTATAAAAGGAGAAAGCTATGCAAACTTCAGTAGAAAGTAAAAACTCAGAAGATGTTTTATTGGAGCTAAAAGAGTTATATAAGATTTATATAATGGGAAGTGTAGAGGTTCAGGCACTAAGAGGCATCGATTTGACTATAGAAAAGGGTGAGTTTATATCTATAATGGGAACCTCTGGTTCAGGTAAATCAACACTAATGAACATAATAGGATGTCTAGACAGACCTACTAAGGGAAACTATTTCTTAGAGGGAATAGATATTAAGGAAAAATCAGAGGATGAGCTTTCATTTATAAGGAACCAGAAAATTGGCTTTGTATTTCAGTCGTTTAATTTAATTGCAAGAACCTCCGCTGTAAAAAATGTAGAGCTACCAATGATATATGCAAAGATGCATGCAAATGATAGACATGAAAGAGCCAAGCAGTTACTTGAAAAGGTAGGGCTTGGAGATAGGATTCACCATATGCCAAATGAGCTCTCAGGTGGGCAAAGACAAAGGGTAGCAATAGCTAGAGCTCTTGCCAATGAGCCACCTATAATGCTAGCTGACGAGCCGACTGGAAACCTAGATTCGAAATCAAGTATAGAGATTATGGAGATATTTAGGAATCTAAATGAAGAAGGTAAAACTGTTATCATAGTTACTCATGAGAGAGATATAGCTGAGTATACAGATAGGATAGTTACCTTTAAAGATGGACAGATAGTAAGTGATGAAAGAAGGTAAAACATGTTACTTATAATGGAAAATATAAAGCTTGCCCTGTCTAGTATAAGGGCTAATAAAATGAGGTCATTTTTGACTATGCTAGGTATAATAATAGGTATTTCATCGGTTATTACCATAGCATCCTTAGGCGAAACATCTAAAGCTGTTATTGCCAAAGAGTTCGAAGCCTTTGGAAAAAACAGAGTAGTAATTTACATGCCTTACTCGGAAGAAATAAGAGATTCGGATTACTTTACAATGGAAGACATAGATAAAGTAAAAGCAAAATATAAAGAAGATATAGTTTATCTTGCTCCATCTACTTATGAAAACACAGAAGCTATAAGTGGAAGAAAAAAAGCTAAGGTTAGTACGCAGGGCGTTGCAAATGGCTATGAAAAAATGGTCAATATGGATCTTATTAAAGGAAGATTCATTACAGAGGCTGATATTAAATCCAGAAGATATGTAAGTGTTGTGGATAAAGCTATGGCAGATAAAATTTTTCCAGGAGAAAACGCTGTTGGAAAAACTATTAGAATATCTGTAGAAGGACAGCCAGCAGATGCCAAAATAGTAGGCGTATATGAAAAGAAAAAATCTATTTTTGATGGAATGATGAGCTCTGATAGCACTACAATGTATATGCCCTACTCGATTTTTTCATCTCAGCTAATGTACATGGGTAGTATAGATATGAAAATAATTGAATCTAAATCTTCTATAGAAGTAGGAGATAGCATTGCTAATTTTCTAGCTAAAATGAAAAAAAGAGAGCCTGGATTTTATATTGTAAATACAACTCAAGGCGAGCAAAATAGTATAGATCAAGTATTAAATACCCTTTCTCTTGCAATAGGAGCTATAGCAGCTATTTCCCTTTTGGTAGGAGGAATAGGTATAATGAACATTATGTTAGTTTCCGTAACGGAGAGAACCAAGGAAATAGGTATTAGAAAATCTTTAGGAGCAAGAAGAAAAGACATTTTACTCCAGTTTTTAGTGGAGTCTATGATAGTCTCGGCAACGGGAGGGATAATAGGAACAACTCTTGGAATAGTCTTTGCTTCTATTGTTTCACTAGTTTTATCAGTTCCTCCAGTTGTTTCACCAGGGATAGTGATTATTGCCGTAGTGTTTTCTGCTGTAGTAGGTATGTTCTTTGGAATTTATCCTGCAAACAGAGCTGCAAAACTCGACCCTATAGATGCCCTTCGCTATGAATAAGCAGATTGTATAAAAAATATCTTGGATTAGTTATTAATTTGTAACATAAATATAGTATATTTGATTTATAATGATAAAGTATAAAAAGAGAGTAAACTTACTCTCTTTTACTTTGGCTATTACAATTTATACAAAACAAATGAAACATAAATTACATATGTTTTGTACGCTTATATCATTTCAGGAGGTCATGATGAACAAGTTCAGACAATCGATTTTTATATTTATATTTTTAGCTTTATTTAGCTTAATAACAGCAACTACAAGCTTAGCGGCGCCTTCTACAGTACAGATATTTGTAGATGGGGTTCCACTTATGACTGACCAGCCGGCAGTGATTAGAAACAGTAGAACTATGGTTCCATTTAATGCTTTATTTTCAGCTCTTGGAGCTACTGTTACTTGGGATGAACCTCAGCAAAAGGTAACAGGTACAAAAGGAGATTTAAAAGTAGAATTATTTATTAATAAAACAGGTGCAAAGGTAAATGGACAGTCAGTTACTATGGATACTCCCGTTCAGATTATAAATGGCAGAACTATGGTGCCGCTTGCTTTTGCTTCATCATATTTAGGCTCAAGTGTAGCGTGGGATGGTGTTAATTATGCAGCTTATGTCTCTACGGGGCTAGCTCCAGATATATTTCAGCCTACTATACCAGGAGTAGACCCAGTTGTTCCTCCTGTAGTAGACCCAGTAGTACCACCTACAGTTCCTACAGTTCCAGGCATCACAGCACCAGCAAAGGATACAGCTCCAAAATCAAATGTACTATCAGGTACCTATGTTGCTGAAAACCTTAGTAAACAGCGTTTTGCTATTCAGTTTAACAGCTCAATGAATGCAGATATCAAAGGAATCACCTCAGGGACTATAGGCAATGGTACATATACTGTAAATGGAAGCTCAGTTACCATAAGCTCAGATTTAATCAGTGGAAGCTTTAATATGGAAGAGCTTACTTATAATGGCAGGAAAATCATCCTACTAAAAGATACTTCGAGTACTGGTCAAAAGACTCTGGCGATGACTCCAGTTTCGTATGAAGAGTTTGCAAAAGCTTATGTTTCAAAGTAATTTTATATAGCAGGATTTTAAAGCAATAAGAATTTAGAATAAAATACTTCCAAGTAGATAGTGTAATTAAACTTACATCATCTTATTTGGAAGTTTTTTTGTGGCAAAAAGTTATTTTTAGACAATTTATTTTTGTTACTCTTTTTTAACATTAGAATTGCATTAATTATGTGATTTTCCTATTGATACCGAGCGCTATGTGGTGTAGAATAGAAAAGTAATTCCTAAAATGAGTGAGCACTCACTTATTTTTATTTATAATCCACTAAGGACTTTTAGAAATACTGATAACTACATATTACTTCGTGGACTTTAATATTTATTTCTGTATAGAAAGGCAGTTGATTAAGTGAAAAAATCTGAGCAGACGAAATTGAAAATATCATCTGCAGCTTGTGAATTGTTTTGTGAGAAAGGATATTCAGCTACATCTACTAGTGAGATAGCAAAAAGAGCTGAAGTTTCTGAAGGTACTATTTTCAGATATTTTGCAACCAAGAAAGATTTGCTCTTATATATAGCAACTTATGGAATAGAGATGTTTGCAGAAGATATTGCGATTAAGCCTCTAGTTGATTTATCTGAGAAATATAAGGATGAATCCATAGAAAAATTTCTATATGAGCTTGTAATGAATAGATACAAACTCATGGAGGAGCATAAGAGCATTATCATGATATTTATGAATGAGCTTTCATTTCATAATGAGATTCAGGAGTTATTTAGAAAGGAAATAGGAGAAAAGGTCAATGATATATTAACAAAATCCTTTGATAATTTTTTTAAGCGTGGTGTATTTAGAGATGATATAAATACAAGAAGCGCTATGAGATACTTCTCAGGCATGATTTTTGTTATTTTTATGGAGCATGTACATGGCATGAGAGATGAAAATGTAAGCATTGAGGAGGACGTAAAAATAGCAATTGATATTTTCTTAAATGGAGTTAGAAATAGAAATTGATTTTAGCACACGATAACATTTACGATACATTTTAGGAGGTAATTATGAAGAAGCTTAAATATTTGATTTCTGGAATCTTGATGCTTTCACTTGTAGTTTCAGGCTGCAGTAAAAAGGCTGAACCAGAGGTAGTAGAAGAAAAGAAAATAACAGTAGAAACTATGCAGTCTGTACTTGATGATATATCGGTTGAAACTACAATATCAGGTTCATTTAAGGCATCTGACGAGGTAGATGTGGTGCCTAAGGTTATGGGCAAGGTTACAAATGTTTCTGTAAAAGAAGGACAAGTAGTAAGTAAAGGACAAGTGCTTTTTACTTTGGATTCTCAAAATGCTCAATCAGCAGTTAGAAATGCCAAGGCAGCTGTGGAAAACGCTCAAACAGCAGTAGAAACTGCCAGAATATCTATGGAAAGAGCCGAGCAGCAATACAATAACGCAGTGCTTAATTATGAAAGAAGCAAACAGCTTTATGATGCAGGAGCTATACCACTTACTCAGCTAGAGCAAGCAGAGCTTGCAGCTTCACCACTTAGTTTAGAGCTTGCAAAGACTCAGTATTATCAGGCTCAAGTTGCTGTAGATACAGCAAAAGGAAGCCTTTCTGATGCAAATATAGCACTAGGTGATTTTACTGTTACAGCACCTATAAGCGGAACAATAACAGCTGTGAATGTAAATTCAGGAAACGTATTTGGAGGCGGACCAGCAATTAAAATTTCTAATTTAGCGAATCTCACTATGAAGGTAGATGTATCAGAGAACTTAATTAAATATTTTGTAGTTGGAGAGACTATGGATATTAATGTTAAATCAGCAGGAGATACTATTTTATCAGGTAAAGTTAAGGAAATACTACCTCCAAGTCAAGGAAGCTTGACCTATCCTGTGGAAATCTTAGTTTCAAATCCACCAAGCGAAGTAAAAGCAGGGATGTTTGCAGAAATTAATATAGCTACAGAGTCTAGAAACCAAGTAATAGCTGTTCCATCTGAGGCAGTTGTAGTAAAAGAAGGAAATACAATTGTTTATATTATAGAGAAGGATAAAGCAAAATTAGTTTCAGTAAAGACAGGGCTAGACAATGGTAAGATGGTAGAAATCACTGAAGGCTTAAACGAAGGTATGGAAGTTGTTGTAAAAGGACAAAATTTCCTTGAGGATGGGGCATTAGTCAGCGTTGTAAAGCAGGAGGAATAAATTATGTTTGTATCGGGAATGTCGGTTAAAAGGCCAGTAACAACAGTTATGTTAATGCTAATAGCGGTACTTCTAGGACTTGTGTCTTTAAACAGGTTGCCTGTGGATTTATATCCCGAAATAGAAGTTCCTGTAGCTATAGTCAGTGTGGATTATTCAGGAGTTGCTCCAGCTGAAATGGAAACTCTGGTAACAAAACCTCTAGAACAAGTGCTTTCAACCGTTTCAGATTTAGATGCAATAAGCTCTTATTCTAGACAAGGAAGCTCAATCATAATAGTTCAATTTCAATATGGAACCAATATGGACTTTGCAGCTCTAGAGATGAGAGAAAAAGTTGATATGGTAAAAGGAGCCTTGCCTGATGGATCAGGAACTCCGATGGTTCTTAAAATTGACCCTAATGCAATGCCAGTAATAGCGCTTAGTATGTCATCTCAAATGCCTATAGATAAGCTTCAAAGCATAGTTGAAGATGATATATCAAGTAGAATAGAAAGACTAGATGGAGTTGCTTCAGTTTCATCTTCTGGTGGAAAAGAAAAGGAAATCAGAGTTGAGCTTAATCAAGCTAAGCTATCAGGATATGGCCTAAGCATAGCTCAGATTCAAAATGTGCTTAGAAGTGAAAATCTAAATCTTCCTGGAGGTACAGTTAAACGAGGAGATCAAGAGCTGATTGTACGTACTACAGGTGAATTTAGAACTGTAGATGAAATAAGAAATATCCCGCTTACACTTAGAAGTGGAGAGAGTATAAGACTTTATGACGTTGCATCTGTTGAGGAAAAATATAAAGATATTAATTCGATGTCTAGATATAACGGCGAAAGCAGTATTTCTCTTAGTGTAAGTAAGCAATCAGTTGCAAATACAGTTAAGGTTGCTGAAGCTGTAGTATTAGAAGTTAATAAATTAAAAGCAGAATATCCAGATATAAATATGGAAATTGCTATGGACCAAAGTGAGTTTATAAATAAATCCATAAGCAATGTTGTAGCTAGTGCAGTTGGAGGAGGACTTCTCGCTGTTATAATCTTATTCCTTTTCCTTAGAAATATAAGATCTACATTTATTGTAGGTATAGCAATACCAGTATCTATAGTAACCACTTTTGCACTTATGTATTTTGCTGATTTAAGTATAAACCTTATATCTCTTGGTGGATTGGCGCTTGGAGTAGGTATGCTCGTTGACAACTCGATTGTTGTGCTTGAAAACATCTACCGTTTAGCTGAGCAAGAAGGCTATCAAATGGAAAAAGCTGCAATTGAAGGAACAAAGCAAGTAGGTATGGCGGTTTTTGCTTCGACATTAACTACTGTAGCAGTTTTCCTTCCAATTGTTTTCGTAGAAGGATTTACGGCGATTATATTCAAGCAGCTTTCCTACACAGTTACATTCTCACTTTTATCATCGCTTGTTGTTGCGCTCACAGTAGTTCCTATGCTTAGTGCAAAAATACTAAAAGTCGGTGAAACGAAAAAAAGAAAGCATAAAGGATTTAGCTTAGGTAGAATTCTAGATGTTTTTAGTAATGGAATAGACTGGGTAGCTAAAAAGTATTCAGGGTTACTTAGAACTGCCCTGTCTCACAGAAAGCTTTCAATAATTTTAGCTGTCGCTCTACTTATATCATCTGTAGGACTTGTATCTATGGTTGGGTCCGAGTTTTTCCCCGCTGAAGATGAAGGAAGCTTTACAGTTGATATTGAAATGCCTTTTGGAGCCAGCTTAGAGGATACAGACGCCTTGGTTAAAAAGGTCGAAGCTATAGTAGATGAAATACCTGAAAAAGATGATGTATTTTCAAATATTGGAAGCACAGGAAATCAATTTTCACTATCGGCAACCAATTCATCCCAAGTCAGCGTTAATCTAAAAGATAGTGATGAAAGAGATAGAGCTACAAAGGAAATTGTAGAAGAGGTTCGTAAGAAGGTTGAATTGATACCAGGAGCTAAGATAGAAGTTAATGAGAGTTCTTCTATGTCTGGTGGTGGAGGAGGTCAAGGAAGTCCGATTAGCGTTGTTATAAAAGGAGATAACCTTGAAACCTTAGAAGATCTTGGATTAGCATTTAGAGATATCATAAGAAATGTTCCAGGCACTACTGAAGTTAAACTAGACGTTGAAGAAGGAGAACCTGAAGCTAGAATAGTTGTTGATAGAAATAGAGCATCTATGTATGGGGTAAGTGTAGCAGAAGTAGCTAATGGGCTTAAAGCTTCTATTGAAGGGGTAAAAGCAACTACCTTAAAAACTGGCGAGGATGAAATTGATGTAGTTATATCGCTAGATGAAGGAACAAGAAGCTCAATAGAAAATATGAAGCAAATTGAAATATTTACTGCATCTGGCAAGAAAGTTACAGTAGGTCAGATTGCTGATATTGAGTTTGATAATTCTCCTACTCAAATTGCTAGAGCAAATCAAGTTAGAACTATTAGCGTAAACTCAGATATTACTGATAGAGACCTTGGCTCTGTAGTTGCAGATATAGAAAAAGAGCTTGAAAAATATCCGCTGCCTGATGGCTATTCATATGAATTTAGTGGTGAGCAAGAACAGATGGCTGAAGCATTTTCAGGTCTAGTTCTAGCACTTTTATTATCACTTATAATTGTATATATGATATTGGCTTCTCAGTTTGAATCCTTGCTTCATCCATTCACTGTAATGCTAAGTGTTCCATTTGCACTTTCAGGAGGATTCATAGGGTTGTTTATAACAGGAAAAGCACTTTCACTACCTGCATTTATAGGAATTATAATGCTAGCAGGTATAGTTGTTAATAATGCAATCGTGCTTATAGATTATATCAACCAGCTAAGAGCAAAAGGAATGGAAAGAAATGATGCTATAATCAAGGCAGGTAAAGATAGATTCCGTCCTATCATGATGACCACTCTTACTACAGTTCTTGGACTTTTACCTATGGCGATAGGGCTTGGTGAAGGTTCAAACACTATAGCACCTCTAGCTATAGTAGTGGTAGGAGGACTTTCGCTATCCACTGTCCTTACTCTATCATTTATACCTGTAGTATACACAGTTTTTGATGGAGGAAGCAGGAAATTTAAAAATCTAAAATCAAAATTTGGAAATAGAAAAAATAAGAAAAAGCTAGTAAACGAACAAGCATAAAAAAAGTGGTGCACTGCACCACTTTTTTGATTACCTATAATTCAATTGGATTTTCTGTAACATTTTGAAGATTAGCTTCTAAAGCAGCAACTAGAGCATCATCTTTTACGTAGATTAGATTATTATCTACGATATAGTCCATCAAAGCTTTGACTTTAATAGGGTCTTGACTGAGCTTTGCGTCGGCAATTCTCATAGTGTGCTTTTTACCGCTAGCTTTTTCAAATACTAGATTTAGTGTTGTCTCCATGATTTACCTCCTTATTAGCTTTGTGTAATTTTACTTGTTTCTATTCTTGTGAATTCTGCTATAGGCGAGTTTTGAACTTCCTCAAGCATAGCTTTTAATCCATAAATCAGTTCATCAGTTACTGATGAAGTTATGTTGTTTATGGTTCTTGTTTTAAACATTTCCTTCCCATCTGTATCCACGCCTGTAAGATACTTGAGTCTAATTGAGCTTGGCATTGAAATTTTTTCTATCATTTAACTCCCTCCTTTCACAAGTGTATATGCATGAAAGTTCAAAAAGGTTGGTTAAAAAGTAAACTACATAAAAATGTGATATAATATTAAAGATATGGATATAAACATATTGAAAATATTAATAAAATACGGAGGATATTATGCAGACTGTGAAGAAAGCTATAATACCGGCTGCGGGACTTGGGACTAGATTTTTACCTGCGACTAAAGCACAGCCAAAGGAAATGCTCCCTATAGTTGATAAGCCAACCCTGCAATATATAATAGAGGAAGCAGTAGCTTCAGGTATAAAAGAGATTCTTATCATTACTGGAAGAAATAAAAAATCAATAGAAGATCACTTTGATAAATCTGTGGAATTAGAGCTAGAATTAGAACAAAAAGGAAAACTAGATTTACTTGAAATGGTTAGAAATATAAGCAATATGATTAATATACATTATATAAGGCAAAAAGAGCCTAATGGATTAGGGCATGCAATTCACTGTGCGAAGAGCTTTATAGGGGATGAGCCATTTGCTGTTATGCTTGGCGACGATGTAGTAGATGCAGAGAAGCCATGTCTAAAGCAGCTTATAGAAGCCTACGAGGAATACCATACTACAATTTTAGGAGTGCAGCAGGTAGCAAATGAGGATGTTGACAAGTATGGAATAGTTGAGGGAAAATATATTGAAAACGGCATTTATAAGGTGAAGGACTTAATAGAAAAACCAGATATAGAAACCGCTCCATCAAATATAGCAATACTTGGAAGATATATAATAACTCCAGAAATATTTGATATATTAGAAAATACAAAGCCAGGCAAAAATGGAGAAATTCAGCTTACAGATGGATTAAAAACTCTGTGCAAGAATCAAGCTATGTATGCCTATGTATTTGAGGGCAAGCGCTATGATGTAGGGGACAAGCTAGGCTTTTTAGAAGCCACTGTCGATTTTGCATTAAAGAATCCTGAGCTTAGAGATGGATTTTTAGAGTATATGAAAAAAACAGTTAGCAGCAATATGTAATAAAATTGTAGTCTTAGAGAAATAATTTTACATTATAATTATATTTAAATATTGAAAATTAGGGTTGAATCTTAAGTGAACTTAGAGGAGGGGTAGCTATGACACGTGGAAAAAAAGCAGCATCGATACTGCTTTGCAGTGCAATGGTATTTTCAAGCTTTGCAACTTCATTTGCAGCATCATACACTGACATGTCAAAACACTGGGCTGAAAGCTATGTTCAAAACATAAAGGAAAAGCAAATTATCAGTGGGTATGAAGATGGAAGCTTTAAACCAGATAAATCTGTAAGTAGGCTAGAAGCTATAATTATGATAAGTAAGATGTTCAGTACTGATCAGATAAATCAGGTTTATGCATCTAAAAAAGATGCATGGGAAGGCAAGCTAGTAAGCTATAAGATTCCAGACTGGTCGTGGCCTTATGTAGTTTTTGCTGTAGAAAACAATATAATTCCAGGGACAGATGATTTTCTATCAAAAATAATGAATCAGTCTCAAAAAAATGTTCAAAATGCAGCACTTCGCTATGAGGTTATGGTTTATATGGTAAGAGCTTTAAACTGGGAGTCAGAGCTTGGAAAAACAGCAGTTTTGAAATACAAGGATATTCAAACAATACCAGCTCAAGCAATACCTTATATAGATATAATGATAAAAAAAGGAATCATAGGTGAAAGTGGAGATCAAAACGGGAATTTTGGAGCTCAAAGACCAGTTACACGAGCTGAGATGGCTGTAATGCTAGCCAATGCATATAAGTATGCGAGTCAGTTATCACCTACTATTAATACTGACACTGCTCAAGTAGATAGTAACAACGTTACAAATGTGCAAACTCCTAGCACTATTCCTTCTACAGGAACTCAAGCTGTTGCCAATAATTCGCTCAGCGTTATGGATGGTACTGTTGAGCTTGTGACTTCTGTTGGAGATTACACTAGCTTTACAATTTCTTCGGCATCAGGAGTATTTCACTCATTTGGAAACAACAATTCTATGATTCAAATAAAGATAGGAAATTCACCTGCAAGTCTTTCTGACTTAAAAATTAAGGATAAGGTTAAAGTTCTTTATGAAGAAGGCAATAAGGCGAGAAATATAATTATAGCTGATAAGGAACAAAAGGTTACAGGTGTATTTAGTGGAACTGGAATGGGAACAACAATTCAGCTTTTATCAGATGGACAGGTTCAAAGATATATATATGATGCTACTACCAAGATAACCTTGGATGGGATGAATGTAGATTTATCTCAAATCAGAGCTAACGACCAGATAGAAATATTCGTGCTTTCAGGCAAGGCGACAGAAGTTAAAGCCTATTCGTCAAACAAAACAATATATGGCACAGTGGCTGATATTAGAAGCAGTAGTATAGTAATAGAAGAAAATAGCAGAGAAAATAAGTATGAGGTTGCCGACGATGTTCGTATTACTAGAAATGGTTCAAGAGTATATAATTTAAATGAGCTTGGTATAAATGACCAAATTACAGCTGTTATGCAAAATGGCAAAATCACATCAATAGAGTCTGCGAGTGTAAAGTCTAGAATAAGAAAAGGTGTAATTAAGCAAATTCTTATTTCTTCAACCAAGACTCAAATTATAGTTGCAGATTCGGATAATAAGGATTATACCCTAGATGTAAATATAAATACGCAAGTTAGAATAGATGGTAGACGCTCATCTGTAAATGACCTTAAGCTAGGCTATGAAGTGGATGTATATCTTGACGGCAATATAATTGAAGAAATTTCTGCAGATGGAAGCTATAAGCAATCCATGTATGTAGGAAAGGTCGTATATCATGATGACAGAGACAGAATAATAGAGATGAAGGATTCGGATGGAAATACTATAAAAGTGTATTATGATAGTAGCACTATGATTGAAGATATAAAAACTGGAAACACCTTAAGAGCAAGACAGATATATAAAGGCGATGATGTAACTATAGTTGGTATAGAAAGACTAGGCGGTCTTGATGCTACTAGAATCATGGTTAGCATGCAGTATTATTAAAAACTAGGAGGAAGAAGATGAAGATATTTTTAGATACAGCAAATGTTGAAGAAATTAGAGAGGCAGCTAGTTGGGGGATTGTAGATGGAGTTACGACAAATCCTTCGCTTGTAGCTAGAGAAAAAAGAGATTTTAATGAAGTAGTTCAGGAAATATGCTCTATAGTAGACGGCCCTATATCGGCAGAGGTTATATCCCTAGAAGCAGAAAAGATGATTGTAGAAGCTAGAGAGGTAGCTAAAATTCATCCAAATGTAGTTGTGAAAATTCCTATGACTGTAGATGGCTTAAAAGCAGTATCTGTGGTTTCAAAGGAAGGCATAAAGACTAATGTTACTTTAGTATTTTCAGCTAATCAAGCCCTACTTGCTGCTAAAGCAGGAGCTACTTATGTTAGCCCTTTCCTAGGAAGACTAGACGATATAGGAACTGAAGGAATGAATTTGGTTAGAGATATAGTAGATATATTTGATATTCATGGCTATGATACGGAAGTAATAGCTGCAAGTATTAGAAACCCAATGCATGTTACTGATGCTGCTTTAGCTGGAGCTCATATTTCAACTATTCCATTTGGAGTTCTAAAGCAAATGACAAAGCATCCTCTTACTGACATCGGAATTGAGAAATTTATGCAAGACTGGGAAGGCGCATTTGGCAAATAGGAGTCTAGAAATAAGGCTTTAATATTAAATTCTATAGCTTTAAAATTACTCATAAAAAATCCTAGATTATTATCATCTACAAATAACAGCTTGTAGACATAATCTAGGATTTATTTTTTTAGGAAATTGTTTTACAGATTATAATAAGCTTGACTTAAATTCTAGCTATTGCTGATCTTTTTTTCTCATTTCAATAAGCTCGTTTTTAAGCTCCCAAAGCTTTTCTGATAAGTCTACTTTGTATCTTTCGGGAGATGAAATTCTTAAATATTGTGGCCAGAAAGAATCCTTTTCTTTTTGAGCATATTCTTTTATTTCTTTTACTTTATATCTATTAGTAGCAAGCTTGCCATCTACAAACAAAGGCTCAAGCAAATCTTTTGTATAGTAGTTGTAGAAAATCTTAGTTTTCCAAGTGTAAACTGGATGGAAGACTTTTAGGGGCTTTGATTCATCAATAGTCTCATCAGCAAGCATCATAAGGTCAGCTTCAGCTTTGTTTGTAGTTTTATTGTAAATTCTAACTACTCTTTTATAACCTGGATTATTTATTTTTTGAGGATCTTCAGATAGCTTAATTTTAGGCACTAGCTCACCATTTTCCATGGCTGCACTTAGCTTATATACACCACCAAGTGACGGCCAGTCGCTAGAAGTTATTAGCTTTGTTCCTACTCCCCAGATGTCGATTTTAGCACCTTGTGATTTTAAAGTGGATATAGCATATTCATCTAGGTCGTTAGATGCTGTTATCTTGACATTAGGATATCCAGCGTCATCCAAGATTTTTCTTATTTCCTTAGAAAGATATTCTAAATCACCAGAGTCTATTCTAACGCCCAGTGGCTCATGACCATTTGCTCTTAACTCGTCAAAAACCTTTATAGCATTAGGAAGTCCGCTTTCTAGAGTGTT
Source organism: Acetoanaerobium noterae (assembly GCF_900168025.1). Taxonomy (NCBI): domain Bacteria; kingdom Bacillati; phylum Bacillota; class Clostridia; order Peptostreptococcales; family Filifactoraceae; genus Acetoanaerobium; species Acetoanaerobium noterae. The sequence goes on from NZ_FUYN01000002.1 coordinate 562,420, forward strand.
GTAGGTGTCGATAAGCAGCATGGTTTTGTCTGGGTAGGTAGTTGCATACGCTCTAAATGCTTCTAGCTCTGTTGGGAATTTTTGTACCCAGCTATGAGCATGAGTTCCAAGTATAGGAAGCTCAAATTCTTGACCAGTAAGGACGTTTGAAGTTCCTACACATCCACCTATTACAGCAGCTCTAGCGCCATAAAGACCAGCATCTGGTCCTTGAGCACGTCTTAGCCCAAATTCCATAACAGGGTCACCGTTTGCACTGTAGCATACTCTAGAGGCTTTTGTTGCTATAAGCGATTGGAAATTAACCATATTTAGTATAGCTGTTTCTATTAATTGAGCTTCTACAGCAGGAGCTTTTACTCTTACTATAGGCTCATTAGGAAACATTATAGTACCTTCTCTTACTGCATATATTTCTCCTGTAAACTTAAAGTTAATAAGATAGCTTAAGAAATCTTCTCCAAACAAATTCAAGCTTCTAAGGTAGTCTATATCTTCCTCAGAAAATTTTAGGTTTTCGATGTAATCGATTACCTGCTCTATGCCAGCGATTATAGTGTAACCTCCAGAGCTTGGGTTTTTTCTGAAAAACATATCGAATACTAGAATATCTTCATGAATATTGGATTTAAAATATCCATTCATCATAGTTAGCTGATATAAATCTGTCAGCATTGTCAAATTTCTCATATGATAAACACGTCCTTTAGATTATTATGTTAAAACATGATTCATATAAAAGACACCATAACTATAATATTATTAATTAAGCTAGAGTGTCTGAATTTAATAGTACATAATCTAATTTTATCAGTATTTAGAATAAAGACAACCTTAAAATCAATTGTTTATTCTTTAACGATAAATTGGCTTTAAATAAGGCTTTAGAGCTTAATTAACTAGGCTTTGATTGACATAAATTTTTGGTTATTGTATGATAATTTTTATATACTTTAAATGATGGGAGTGATTGTTTTGTCAAATAAAACCTTTTATGTAACGACACCTATATACTACCCGAGCGGAAGACTTCATATAGGTCATACCTATACTACAGTAGCAGCTGATGCTATTGCTAGATATAAGAGATTTACAGGCTTTGATGTACGTTTTTTAACTGGAACTGATGAGCATGGAGAAAAAATCCAAAAGACAGCTGCTGAAAAGAAAATGATGCCGAAGGATTACCTTGACGGCATGATAGAGGATATAAAGAAACTATGGGAAACTATGGAAATCTCCTATGATGATTTTATAAGAACTACAGATGAGAGACATGAAAAAGCAGTTCAAAAGATTTTTCAAAAGCTTTACGATAAAGGAGATATTTATCTAGGAGAATATGAAGGCTGGTACTGTATTCCTTGTGAGAGTCTATGGACAGACACACAGGTAGGCGAAGAGCACCTTTGCCCAGATTGTAAAAGAGAGGTTCAAAAGAAAAAGGAAAGCTCTTATTTTTTTAAATTATCAAAATACCAACAGCCACTAGTTGATTATTATAATTCTCATCCAGATTTTTGTTTTCCTGAGTCAAGAAAAAATGAGATGCTAAACAACTTCATAAATGCTGGGCTAGATGATTTATCAGTATCTAGAACTACATTTGACTGGGGAATAAAAGTGCCTTTTGACGACAAGCATGTTATTTATGTGTGGATAGATGCACTTTGCAACTATATTACTGCACTTGGATATCTTTCTGAAGATGAAAGTCTTATGGAAAAATACTGGCCTGCTAATATGCAAATAGTAGGAAAAGAAATAGTACGTTTTCATACTATAATTTGGCCAGCGCTACTTATGGCTTTAGATCTTCCTCTTCCAGACAAGGTGTATGGACATGGCTGGATACTTTTCTCAGAAGATAAGATGAGTAAATCAAAAGGAAACATTGTTTATCCTGAGCCTATAATTGAAAGATATGGGATAGATGCTCTTAAGTACTTCCTTCTTAAAGAGTTTACTTTTGGGCAGGATGGTAACTACACAAATAGAAACTTTTTAACTCGTATAAATTCTGACCTAGTAAATGACCTTGGGAATCTGCTTTCTAGAACAGTATCTATGATAGAAAAATACAATGACAGCATAGTTCCAGAGCCAAAGGTATTTGACTCAGTTCATGCTGAGCTAAAAAAGGTTGCAGAGTCTATGCCAGCTAAAGTCGACGATGCAATGAACAGAATGCAGTTTAATGAAGCACTAGAGGAAATTTGGAAGGTAGTAAGAAGAAGCAATAAATATGTGGATGAAACTATGCCATGGGTACTTGCTAAGGATGAAACTAAAAAAGACGAGCTTGATACTGTTTTATACAACCTAGCAGAAGCATTAAGACTTGTAACAGTTATGATAAGCCCACTGCTTCATATAACTGCTAAAAAAATATTTGAGCAGCTTTCTGCTGGTGAAGAGATTAGAACTTATGAAAGCGCTCTTAGCTTTGGAGGCTTAAAGCCAGGAACAAAGGTTGCAAAAGGAGAGATACTTTTCCCTAGACTAGATATTGAAAAAGAGCTAGAGGTTATGGAAAGTATGTTTAAACCTAAAACTGAGGAGCCTGTAAAGGATGAAGCAGAAACTAAGGAAATCATTCACAAGGACGAAATAACTATAGATGATTTTGCTAAGATGGAGCTAAGAGTAGGTAAGGTCCTAGAAGCATCTAAGCATCCAAAAGCAGATAGACTTCTTGTATTTAAGATTCAGGTAGGCTCTGAAATAAGACAGATAGTTTCTGGAATAGCTAAGTTTTATGATCCAAAAGATTTAATAGGAAGAAATGTAGTAATAGTAGCTAATCTAAAGCCTGTAAATCTTAGAGGAGTAGAGTCTCAGGGAATGATACTTTCTGCTGCTACAGATGACGATTCTAAGCTAGTAGTAATTCAAGCAGAAGGTATAGAAGATGGAGTAGAGGTAAGATAAATGAAACTTTTTGATACACATGCACATTTGGATGATGAGAGATTTGACGAAGATAGAGAGCTTTTAATCGAAAAATTAAAAGAAGAAAATGTATCGCTTGTTGTCAATCCAGGAGCAGATATGAAAACCTCAAGAGCGGCTATAAAGCTAGCAGAGAAATATGATTTTATTTATGCTGCTGTGGGGATTCATCCTCATGATGTAAAGGATATAAAAGAAGAAGATTTGATAGAGCTTGAGCAGATGGCAAAGCACGAAAAGGTGGTTGCTATAGGCGAAATCGGACTGGATTATTATTATGATAATTCTCCTAGAGAGCTCCAAAGAGAGTTTTTTATAAAGCAGATTGAGCTTGCAAATAAAGTAAATCTACCTATAATAATTCACTCTAGAGATGCATCTATGGAGACCTATGAGATTTTAAAGGAATATAAAAAGGATATAGGATGCGTGCTTCATTGCTTTAGTCAAAGCATGGAAATGGCTGAGCTTTATCTTAAGCTAGGCTGTCATCTTTCCTTTGCTGGTCCTCTTACCTTTAAAAAGAGCCACAAGCTAAAAGAGGTTGCTAGAAATATGCCACTAGATAAGATTTTCATAGAAACAGATGCACCATATCTTACTCCGGAACCATTTAGAGGAAGACGAAATGACCCAGCTAAAGTTAAATATGTAGCAGAAGAGTTATCTAATCTAAGAGCAATATCAGTGGATAAAATAGCTGAGATTACTATGGAAAACGCCATTAAGTTTTTTAATTTAAGTTTGTAAAAATAGCTGCAATATTTACACAACAATAAATCCTAGATTATCATCATCTACAAACTTTATTTGTAGTGAGTAATCTAGGATTTTTAATTATGACTTTGCATAAGCTTACTAAGCAATTTTTATGCTATTTTTCAGACCTGAAGTTCAATTTGATTTTGTTATTTTTTAATATTAATAAACTTTGATTTTATCAGGATTGTATTTTTCAATTATACTGACGATTTTATCCTTGTCATCGCTAGGGTTTTCTACGATTAATATGAGCTCTCCACGTTCTTCTTTAAAAGACTCGCTCTTTTTGGAGAGTTTGTCGGTTGCAGAAAGAACAAATAAACCTATTAAGCTTCCTGCAGCAGCACTAGCTATAACTATAAAGAGAATTCCTGCAAAGGTGCTCATAGAGGAAAATAAATCCACCTCTACAGCCACAGCAAAAGCAACCCCAATTAGAAGTCCTAAAAAACCTCCAACCTTTGTGCTTATTCTAGATTTCTGCGCTTGTACTTGGGCAAAGTGGGTGTCATTAGTAGCTTCCTTATACTCATGCTGGGCTACAGTATAGACACGAGTGCTTTGTTTGATATTCTTTTTCACATCGAGCATGCAGTTGTGAGCTGATTTGTTATCATTGAAAAATGCTAGAATGCTAGGCATAATATGCACCTCCTCTTAATCTGTTAATTATATACCCCAAAAAATGTAAAATAACGCAGTGCACAAATTTATTTCTAATAATAAAAATTTGCCTCTATCTTTCTGTCGTGATATTATGATTAATGCGATAAAATATTATATAGAGTGTATAAAGGATTGAGATAATGATTAAAGAAGTAATAGTTGTAGAAGGCAAAGATGACATCTCAGCAGTAAAAAAAGCTGTAGATGCTGAAGTTATAGCTACAAATGGATACGGCTTTCCAAAAGGAGTAGTTGAAAGAATAATAAAGGCTCACAAGGAAAGAGGCATAATAGTTCTTACTGACCCAGACTATGCTGGAGAGCGGATAAGAGATAAAATAACAAAGCTAGTAGGAAATTGCAAGCATGCCTTTATATCAAAGGAAGCCGGACTGAAAAATGACGATGTAGGTGTGGAAAATGCTTCACCAGAGAGCATAATACTGGCTCTTGAAAAAGCTAGATATGAAGAAGTGGATAAGAGAAATGAATTTACTCAGGCCGATATGCTAAGTTATGACTTAGTAGGAATGGAAAATGCCAGCTTTAGAAGAGATGTACTTGGAAAAAAGCTAGGAATAGGCTATTGTAATGCAAAGCAGTTTTTAAACAGGCTCAATAACTATGGTATTGAAAGAGAAGAATTTGAAGCGGCATTAAAGGAGCTGGAAATAGATAATGAATAATTTAGCCTCGCATAAAATTACAAAAGATATAGTAAGTAAATACGGGTTTAGATTTACTAAGTCTCTAGGACAGAATTTTCTAGTCGATGAGCATGTACTGAGCCAAATAGTTGATAGCGCAGAAATAGATAGCGAAGATACTGTAATAGAAATTGGACCAGGGATAGGAACGCTTACTAGAGAGCTGTCATATAGAGCAAAGCAGGTTATAAGTATAGAAATAGACAAGAACTTAATACCTATACTAAGTGAAACTCTCGCTGATAGAGATAATATTAAGATAATAAATCAGGATATACTCAAAACTGATTTGCATGAGCTAGTAAATGAATTTTCGCCAAATAGGAAGGTGAAGGTAGTTGCTAACCTGCCATATTATATTACGACTCCTATAATAATGAGATTCCTAGAAGAAAAAGTTCCACTTAAAACCATGGTTATTATGATTCAAAAGGAAGTTGCAAATAGAATAAACGCTGTGCCTAGCACAAAGGATTATGGCTCTCTTTCTGTAGCCGTTCAGTATTATTGTGATACTGATATCGTTGCAAAAGCTCCAAAAGGAGCATTTATCCCAGAGCCAGGCGTAGACTCAGCTGTTATCAAGCTAGAGGTCAAAGAGGATAAAGGGATAGAGCTTATAAATGAAGATTTATTTTTTGAAGTAGTAAAAGCTGCATTTTCAAAAAGAAGAAAAACTCTTCTTAATGCACTTTCGACCTTTGGAAGCATAGGGGGAAAGCAAGAAGCAAAAATGGCATTAGAAATTGCTAACATAGACGCTCAGCTTAGAGGTGAAACTCTTGATATGAAGCAGTTTGCTTCACTTGCAAATGCCTATGCAAAGGTACTAAATAAATAGGAAAGATACAATAAAAGAAAATAAAGTATTATTTATAGATTAAGAAGTGTGTTTAATACACAATAAAATAAATCCTAGCATATTCAGATTTACAAAATGTAAATTCTCAGTATATGTTAGGATTTTTAATTTATTTTGATTTATAAATTATATTAAAGGGATTTTTGATTTTTTATATCAATTTTTTTATGCTTGAGATATTTATTAACGTTATGAATTTGTTTTATGAAGCAATGATTCTCCTAGAGTGTACACATCTCCAGCGCCTATAGTAAATACTATGTCTTCAGGCTCAAGGACAGAACCTAGATAGTTTTGAACTTCATCTAGTGAACCTATGTAGAGTGCATCCTTTCCAGATTTCTTTATAGCTTCGACCAAATCCTTTGAGTGGATATTGCCAGGATCCTTTTCTCTAGATGCATAGATATCAGAGATGATAACTACATCTGAATCGTTAAAGCTAACTGCAAACCTATCTAGAAGCTCTTTAGTTCTAGTATAGGTGTGGGGCTGGAAAACAGTATAAAGAACATGGTGCTTAATCATCTTAGCAGCGCTTAGAGTAGCGGCAACTTCAGTAGGGTGATGAGCATAATCGTCATAAACTTTGATTCCGTTTACTTCACCTTTATATTCAAATCTTCTGCCAACACCAGTATAGGATTCTATACCAGTTTTTATTGCATCAAGTGGAAGCTTGCTTACATAAGCAGATAGTATAGCTGCTGTAGCATTGAGGACGTTGTGCTTTCCAGGCACTTGCAAAGTGAATCTGCCTATGAATTTATCATCCATAGATAGAGAAAAAGTTGCATATCCTGATGAATTATAAACCTCATCGTGAATTATTGCCTGACAATTTTCATTTCTTCCAAAATATATTTTAGTTTTATCTACATCTTTCAAAGCATTAAGTATATTTTCGTCATCTCCGTTTGCAATTACAAAGCCATCAGGCTTTACCTGAGATGCAAACTTTGCGAAGGAAGCTTCGATTTGTTCTAAACCTGAAAAATAATCTAAATGGTCTTCCTCTACATTTAAAATAATTGCTATTTTAGGATAAAATTTTAAGAAGCTGTCCACATATTCACAGGCTTCAGTTATAAAAACCTCCGAGTTACCTATTCTGACATTTCCATCGATGACACTTAGATTTCCACCGACTAAAACTGTAGGATCCTCGTCGTTTGCGTTAAAAACAACAGTTGTCATTGAGGTAGTGGTTGTTTTGCCATGAGTTCCTGAGATAGCAATAGAATTTTCATATTTTTTCATGATATCGCCTAAAAATTGAGCTCTATCAATTATGTTTAATTTTAAACGTCTTGCTTTTGCAAGCTCGGGATTATCTTCCTTTACAGCAGCTGTATAAACTACTAAATCTATATCTTCACTTAATTGTGACTCGTCATGTCCTATGTAAATAGTAGCGCCCTCGTTAATAAGCTTTTGCAAAATTGGACTCATGGATTTGTCTGAGCCTGACACCTCGTACCCTAAGTTAATACAGACGTGAGCAAGTCCGCTCATGCTGATACCGCCGATTCCTATAAAATGTATCTTCATATATTGGCAACTCCTTAAAATTATAAAATATAATTTAAGATATAATTATACTTCTAAATGCAATATAAATCAATAATCTTAAAATCCTTAATGAGTATATCACAAAATAACATTTTTTTCTTAGAAAATTGCAAAATGCATCTTTTAAAAAACAAACATCCGTGGTATATTTATGGTTAAATGTACGGATTATATAAAATATATACCGTGTTTTCTCATATTTAATCGGATTTTTAAAGGAGCTTAATATATGAAATTAAAAAGAAACGAACGAATAGGTGCAATAGTAAAAATACTTACAGAGCATCCGAACAAAACATTTACTTTAAGTTATTTTACTGAAAAATTCAATACAGCAAAATCCACTTTGAGTGAAGATGTCATGCTTGTAAAAAGCGTATTTGAAAGAATGAAGCTAGGAAGAGTAATAACCATTCCAGGAGCATCTGGAGGGGTGAGATATATTCCTGACGTTTCAAAGGATGAAGTTTACAACTTTCTTCAAACCATAAGCAAAAAAATTCAAAGCGAAGATAGAGTTCTTCCGGGAGGATTTTTATATCTTATAGATATAATTTACGATCCAGACATTGTTGCGTCTATCGGAAACATTTTTGCATCAGTGATTGACTATACAAATGTAGATTATTTGGTGACCATAGAAACTAAAGGAATCCCTATGGCACTTATGACCGCCAAAGCTATGAACATACCACTGCTCATTATAAGAAAGAACTCTAAGATTTCTGAGGGCTCATCTCTTGGAATTACATATGTATCTGGGACTAGTGGAACTGTTCAGACGATGAGCTTGCCACGCAGAAATATAAAAGAGGGCTCTAGGGTAATTCTCATAGATGATTTTATGAGAGGCGGAGGAACTTTAAAGGGAATGCATGATTTAATGAAGGAATTCAAAGTTGAAGTTGCAGCTACTGGGGTATTAATATCGACCACCAAGCCTGAAGAAAAGATGATAGATAATTACTTTTCTCTTCTAGAACTGGATGAACAAAGTGTAAAGAACAAGGTTTGGCCAAATGAAAAAATAATTAACAAAATTTCAGAAAATTTAAATCTTTAGCAGGAATTTTGATTTTGATGTAGAACTTTAATTCATAGGACGAATAAATATTAAGCAAAAAGGAGTGGAAAACAGATGGAAATTACGGATGTGAGAGTTAGGAAACTATCAGAAGAAGGTAAAATGAGAGGTATTGTGTCAGTGACCTTTGACAATGCTTTTGTTGTTCACGATATCAAAATCATTGAAGGACAAAGTGGATTGTTTATTGCTATGCCTAGCAGAAAGGTTGGAGAAGGAGAGTTTAGAGATATTGCACATCCTATAAATTCTGAGATGAGAAAATCCCTCCAGGATGACATTTTAAGAGCCTATGAGGAAGCTAAGGTCAGAATGGAAGTTGAAGAAGACGAGGATTATGTAGAGCAAGAATAAAAATAAAAATTATTGAATAAGTCTTGTTGCAATATGCAATTAAGGCTTATTTTTTTGTTTTTTTAACAATTCTATACATTTTTTGAAAAAAATGCTATGATAGTCTATGGTAAACACGAATGATTTCTTAAAAAAAACTTATAAAGTGAGGCTATATTATGAACTTGAAGATTGTAATCCTTGCTGCTGGTCAGGGAACAAGGATGAAATCCAAGATTCCAAAGGTACTGCATAAGGTTTTAGATAAGCCCATGCTAGACCATGTAATGGAAGCTGCTCAGGTGGTAACAAATAATAAACCAATAGTGGTAATTGGCCATATGTCTGATATGGTAAGAGAACACTTAGGAGATAAAGCTGAAATTGCACTTCAAGAGGAACAGCTTGGAACAGGACATGCAGTCATGATGGCGGAGCATTATATTGACGATGAAGATGAGGTCCTTATACTTTGCGGAGATACACCGCTTATTAAAGGTGAAACCTTAAAAGAGATGACAAAAATAAAATCAGAGGGTTATGCAGCCGTTGTTATGAGCGCAGTAGAAGATGACCCAACTGGATACGGAAGAATAATAAGGGATGAGTCAAACGACTTTATGCGCATCAGAGAGCAAAAGGATGCAAGTGAAGAGGAAAAGGCCATTAAAGAGATTAATGCAGGAATGTACATAATAAATGGAAAGCTTTTGAAAGAAAATCTATCGAAATTAAGTGTAAACAATGCCCAAAGAGAATATTATCTCACAGATGTCCTAGAGCATATAAAAAATGCAGGACATAGAATTGGCGTTTATCAGGCTGATAAAATGGAGATCATGGGTGTAAATAGCAGACTCCAGCTTAGTGAAGCTGAAAGAATTATGAGACTTGACGTAAACAAAATGCACATGGCAAATGGAGTGACCTTAATAGATACAAACTCAACCTATATCGATAAAAATGTTAAAATAGGAAGAGATACTATAATATATCCTAACTGCCATATAAAAGGAAACAGCGTTATAGGTGAAGATTGTATTATAAGAGAAAATACTACAATAGAGGATTCTCATATAGAGGATCATGTTACTATAAAAAGCTCAACTATATTAAGTAGCAAGGTAGGAGCTAGAACTACGATTGGACCATATGCTTATCTAAGACCAAAATCAGTTTTGGGGGAAGATGTAAAAATAGGTGATTTTGTAGAAGTCAAAAATGCTGAGATAGGAAACGGCTCAAAAGCATCTCATCTTTCATATATAGGTGATGCAATAGTTGGAAAAAATGTTAATATAGGATGCGGCGTAGTATTTGTGAATTACGATGGGAAAAATAAATTTAAGAGCATTGTTGAAGATAATGCTTTTATAGGATCTAATTCTAATCTGGTAGCACCAGTTACAGTAAAAGAGGGTGGCTATATAGCTACTGGCTCTACTGTTACAGTAGATGTTCCAGAGGGTGCTTTATGCGTAGCAAGAGCTAGAGAGGTAATAAAAGAAGGCTGGAGAACTAAAAAAGGATTATAGATAAAATATTTTAGGAGGTCATTTTGTAATGAACACGAGTGGTAGTGAGATTAAGATTTTCACAGGTAATGCTCATAAGGAACTTGCAGCAGATATTGCAAAGGAGTTAGGAGTTCCATTAGGAGATGCAGAAGTTGGCCGTTTTAGCGACGGAGAAATATCTGTAAATATTAATGAAACAGTAAGAGGGGTAGATGCTTTTATCATCCAACCTACATGTTCACCTGTAAATGGAAACATCATGGAACTTCTTATTATGATTGATGCTTTTAAAAGAGCATCAGCAGGAAGAATAACAGCTGTTATTCCGTATTATGGATATGCAAGACAGGATAGAAAAGCTAAGGCAAGAGATCCTATTACTGCAAAGCTTGTTGCAAATCTAATTACAGCTGCTGGAGCTGACAGAGTTCTTACTATGGACCTTCATGCTGCTCAGATTCAAGGATATTTTGATATTCCCCTAGACCATTTACATGGAGGACCAATTTTAGCTGAGCATTTTAAAAAGAAAAATATTCAGGATTTAGTTGTAGTGTCTCCTGATTTAGGAAGCGTTGGAAGAGCGAGAACATTTGCAGAGCAACTGGATGCACCTCTTGCAATTATTGACAAGCGTAGACCAAAAGCCAACGTATCAGAAGTTATGAATATAATAGGTGATGTAAAAGACAAAAACGTTATATTAATTGACGATATGATAGACACTGCGGGTACGCTTGTAAATGGAGCAGAAGCTTTAAAGAAATTTGGAGCTAAGGAAGTTTACTCTTGCTGTACTCACCCAGTTCTTTCTGGACCAGCGATAGACAGAATAGAAAAATCAGTGCTTAAAGAAGTTGTGGTATTAGATACTCTTCCACTTTCTTCTGAAAAGCGTATTGAAAAGATAAAAGTTGAAAGCGTAGCACCGATATTTGCTTCAGCTATCAGAAAAATATTTGCAAACGAGTCAGTAAGCAAACTATTTACTGTAGAGAAGTAGTTTAAAAGCTTATAGTTTAGTCCAATAATTATAAATAAAAGTTTAGATTAAATTATAAATTAAGGTACTATATTTAAGTACTATATAAGAAATTGACATTCCAAGAGCCTAATACTAGGCTCTTTTTGGGCGTTATACGAAAGGAAGAAATGTATGTATTTAATCGTTGGGCTTGGGAATCCAGGTTCTAAATATGAAAAGACAAGACATAATGTTGGGTTTGTCACGGTGGATGTATTGGCAGGACAGCTTGGAATCAAAGTGAACAAGCTAAAATTTAAATCTCTTATAGGAGAGGGGAATATTGGCTCTGAAAAGGTCGTGCTTATAAAGCCGCAGACATATATGAACCTAAGCGGTGAAGCTGTGATGCAGGCTATTAATTTTTATAAGCCAGATCACGATAAAATTTTTGTAATATATGACGATATTGATTTAGATGTTGGAAGACTAAGAATCAGAAAAAAAGGAAGTGGTGGAACTCATAATGGTATGAGGAATATCATTTACTTAACAGGATTTGATGATTTTCCTAGATTTAGAATAGGAGTTTCTAAGCCAAAGAATGGACAGGATTTAGCGAGCTTTGTTACCTCTGGATTTAATAAGGATGAAATTAAACCGCTTTGCGAAGCTATTGACAATACGGCTGATGCTATAGTGCTAGCTATAAAGGAAGATATAGATAAAGCTATGAATAAATACAATGTATAGGTTATAGAGTTTATTGGATTTTTATTTGAGAAGGAGCCTTTGATATGCAAGAAGACATATTTCTTCTGAATTTACAAAATAAAACTGAATTTTCCAGTGTTCTTGGTAATATCAGTCAAAATAAATCACCTCTTCTTATAAATGGGCTTCTTAGTTCTCAAAGAGCTCATATAGCTCATTATTTAAGTGCTAATTTAGAAAAAAAGCTAGTACTTGTAACCTCAAACGAGATTGAAGCTGAGCGTATATATACAGACTTGGAGTTTTATAATCCGGATAGAGTTTTGTTTATTAAAAACGAAGAAACTAGATTTTATGCCATAGAAGCCAAGGATAGAAAAGAAGAAAGCAAAAGAATAGAATCTCTTATTAGGCTTGCGCAGGAAGACTATGACATTCTAGTCTTATCAGTTGAGACTTTAATGAGGAAGTATTTGCCTAAAAGACTTTATGTGGAAAGCAAGCTGGATTTAGAAATAGGTTCAATATGGAATTTGGCAGAGTTAGTTGATTTACTCGTTCATTATGGCTATGAGAGAGAAGCAAGAGTAGAAGGACCAGGGCAGATTTCTCTTCGTGGAGGGATTCTGGATATATACCTGCCAACTGCTGAGCTTCCTTATAGATTGGAATTTTTTGACGATGAAATTGATTCTATACGAACCTTTGATCCGATAAGTCAGAAATCTATAGATAAAATTAAGCAGATTACTATCAGTCCAGCTAGAGAATTTTTATTTAGAGAAGGCTTTGAAGAAGCAGCTAAGAGACTTTCTGATGATTTAAGTAAATCCAGTAATGATGACCTAGCTTTTGACATTGAAAGAATTTCTGAGGGTCATTACTTTGAAGGTATGCATAAGTATATAGATTATATATATCCAGATGAAAGAAAGGATTTATTTTCTTATATTAATAAAGAAGCTATTTTTGTGATTCATGAGCCAAATAGAGTTTTGGAAAAAGGGGAAAACTATTTCGAAGAGTTTTCTGAAGATTATAAACACGCTCTTGAAAAGGGCTTTGCGTTAAAAGGACAAGGAGAGCTGCTTTATAATCTTGATTATGTTACTGAATACATGGGAAGCCATTTTATTGTATTGCAGTCGTTTCTTCCAAAGTCAGTTAAAGGATTTAATACAGCTTCTATAGTGAATTTTGAAACTAGAGAGCCTGTGTCCTTTCAAGGAAAAATTCCAGCGCTACTGGAGGAAATAAAATACCAGAAAAAGCAAGGCTATACTATAGTTCTAGTTGAAAGAGATGAAGATACTATAATGAGCCTTTATAAAGAGCTTTCGAATGCTTCTTTGGAGCCTATATATCTAAGAGATAGAAAAGCTGAAATTCCAGAGGGGAAAGTAGTTTTAGTAAAAGGAAGACTTACTGAAGGCTATGTTTACTCCAAAAGCAAGCTTGCTGTAATATCTGATAAAGAAATGTTTGGAGTAACCAAAAAAAGCTCAAAACAAAAAATCAAGCACAAGGGTAAAAAAATAGAAAGCTTTATAGATTTAAAAGCTGGAGATCACGTAGTTCATGAAACTTACGGGGTAGGTAAGTTCGTAGGTATAGAATCCAAGAAGTTTGATGATATAAGAAAAGACTATATAAAAATAGTCTATAGTGCTGGAGATGCCCTGTATGTTCCTTTATCGCAGATGGATAAAGTTCAAAAGTACATCGGTACTGGAGCTGGGGATGCTGTAAAGCTAAACAAGCTTGGAACCTCTGAATGGAAAAAGACAAAAGCAAAAGCCAAAAAAGCAGTAGACGAGATTGCTCAGGATTTAATTGATTTATATGCCGAAAGAAGAGACGCAAGGGGCTATGCATTTACAGAAGACACTCCTTGGCAAAAGGAGTTTGAGTCGCTATTCCCTTATGAAGAAACTGTAGATCAAATAAATGCCATTGAGGATGTTAAAAAAGACATGCAAAACATCAAGCCTATGGATAGACTTATATGTGGTGATGTAGGATACGGAAAGACCGAGGTTGCTATTAGAGCTATATTTAAAGCTTGCATGGATTCTAAGCAGGTAGCTTTTTTAGTTCCTACGACTATACTTGCTCAGCAGCATTACAATAATTTAAAAGAGAGATTTGCAGGATATCCTATTAGGGTTGAGGTAGTGAGTAGATTTAAAACAAAAAAAGCTCAAGAGCAAATCATTGACGATGCCAGAAGAGGTTTAGTTGATGTATTGATTGGAACACATCGCATATTATCAAAGGATGTTTCGTTCAAAGATTTAGGGCTTCTTGTAGTGGACGAAGAACAGCGTTTTGGAGTGAAGCATAAAGAGCTACTCAAAAAGCTTAAAAAGGATGTAGATGTACTTACTCTTTCTGCGACTCCTATTCCTAGAACCTTGCATTTCTCATTGTCTGGAATTAGAGATATGAGTCTACTTGAAGAACCACCAGAAGATAGGCATCCTATAATGACTTATGTGACTGAGGCAAGAGAGGGAATAATTCTAGATGCTTTAGAAAGAGAGCTTGCAAGAGGCGGTCAGGTTTTTTTTGTATACAACAGAGTTCAAACTATTGATAAGATGGCTGATATAATAAGAAGACTGGTTCCAGATGCTAACTTAGCGGTTGCTCATGGGCAGATGAGTCCTAGACAGCTTGAAAATATAATGGTGGATTTTTTAGAAAAAGAGTATGATATTTTACTGTCTACTACGATAATAGAAACTGGTATGGATATATCAAATGCAAATACTATGATAGTTTATGATGCAGATAAAATGGGGCTATCACAGCTTTATCAGCTAAGAGGAAGAGTAGGAAGATCCTCTAGGCAAGCCTATGCTTACTTTATGTATCAAAAGGATAAGGTGCTTACCGAAGTGTCTGAAAAGCGTCTTAAAGCAATTAAAGAATTTACTGAGTTTGGAAGTGGATTCAAAATTGCTATGAGAGACTTAGAAATACGTGGAGCTGGAAATATACTAGGTGAAAGACAGCATGGACACATGACTGAAATAGGATATGATTTGTACGTTAAGATGCTAGATGCTGCGATTAGAAATCTTCAAGGACAGGTCGTAGAGCAAAAAGTAGACACGGAAATAGAACTCGATATCAATGCGTATATCCCAGAAAACTATATCGACGATGAAATGAGCAAGATTGAGATTTACAAAAAAATAGCATCAATTGAAAGCAAGCAAGACCTTTATGAGATAGAAGAGGAAGTAGAAGATAGATTTTCAAATATACCTGAGCCTGTTAGAAATCTTATGCATATAGCATATATAAAAGCTCTTGGAGAAAAACTTGGAATACTTAAAATAAAACAAAATAAAACAGTTATTTCTTTTGTTGGTCCAACTCCTGAAAGTAGCGTGAAAAAAGACTTTAAGGAAAAGGAAAGTTACAAGTTAATTACAAACATATCATCCTTCCTAGAAATGATGTTATAATACCTTTATGAATTTTAAGGAGTTGATTATTAGGTGAAAAAATTATTAAGTTTGATAATGTCATCGCTGATGATATTCAGTTTGGCAGCTTGCTCAAATACAGCATCTGCTAATGAATGGGCAGCGAAAGTAAATGATGTAGAAATTTCATACTCTGATTATGAAAAAAATCTAGCGATTATTAAAAAACAAATTGAAGCTACAGTAGGGGCTGATATTTGGACTCAAGACTCAGGACAAGGCAAAACCTATAATGAGATTTTGAAAGACCAAGTATTAGAGAAGCTAATTGAAGATCAGCTGATATTAGCTGAAGCAAAAAAAGAGGACATAACAGTTGATGCTGATGAGTTTGAAAAAGAATTCACTCAGTTTAAAGAGCAGGTTAAAAGCTTACCTGATTATGAAACCTTTTTAAAAGAAGAGGGTATCACAGATGAATTTTTAAAGAAGCAATTAGAGACAGATACAATAGTGTTTGAGTATAAGGAAAAATTCATGGAGAAAAATACACCTTCTGAAGAAGACTTAAAAAAATACTACGATGACAATCAAGAAAACTACAATGTGAATGAAGTTAAAGCATCTCACATATTATTAAAAACAGTAGATGAAAACTTTGTTCCTCTACCAGAGGATAAAATTGCTGAAATTAAAAAAGAGGCAGAAGCAGTACTTGCAAAAGTAAATGCTGGTGAAGATTTTGCAGCTCTTGCTAAAGAGTATTCGCAAGATGAGGCATCAGCTGTAAACGGAGGAGATTTAGGCTTCTTTGCTAAAGGAGTTATGGTTAAAGAATTTGAAGATGTTGCTTTTACTCTTGAGCCTAACCAAGTCTCTGATTTAGTTGAGACAACTTACGGATACCACATAATAAAGGTTTTTGAAAAGAAAAACGAAGTTACTCCTTTTGAAGATGTAAAAGAAAACATAAAGAATGAGCTAGCTCAAAAATCTTATTTAGATTTTGTTGCATCATTAAAGGAAAGTGCTAAAATAGAAAAAAATGATGCTGCTCTAAAAAAAGCTGATGAAGAATCAAAGAGCGAAACACAAAGCGAAGAACAACCAGCTGAGGAAGAAAGTACAGAAAATTAATATATTGCAAATTATAAACCTAAGTTTAAAGGAGCAGTAAAAATGGAGCTTACACATATCGATGAAAAGGGTCATGTCAGGATGGTGGATGTAGGAGAAAAAGCTATATCTGCAAGAGAAGCTAAAGCCCAAGCAATTGTTAAGATGAATCCAGAAACCCTAACGCTTATCTGCGAAGGAAAAATGCCTAAGGGAGACGTATTCTCTTGTGCTAGAATAGCAGGGATTATGGCTTCTAAAAAAACGCATGAGCTAATACCGATGTGCCATAATTTGCCTATAGATTCAGTCGAACTCGATATAAAGCCTATGGGAAGTGACCGTGTATGTATCACTGCAGTTGCAAGATGCCATTATAAGACTGGAATCGAAATGGAAGCTTTAACAGCTGCTACTGTTGCAGCTCTTACGATTTATGATATGTGCAAGGCCGTTGATAAAAAAATGGAAATAAGCGAAATATTTTTATTAGAAAAAACCGGTGGAAAATCGGGACATTTTTTAAGAAATAATGATTGATTGCAAAGCAGGTATTTAATAAATACCTGCCTTTTGTTGTGAGGAGGTTAATTCATGAGTAAAAACTCATTTTTAAAGGGAGCTGTTGTTCTGGGAGTTGCAGGTCTTATAGTAAAGATCTTAGGAGCTTTTTTTAGAATACCTCTTGGAAGATTGATAACTAGTGAAGGTATGGGCTATTACCAGACAGCTTATCCTATATATGTATTATTGCTTTCGATTTCTACATCTGGATTTCCTATAGCTATATCAAAAATGGTATCTGAGAGAAGAGCTGTTGGGAATTATAAAGGTGCACATAGAGTGTTTACTATCACATTGAAAATATTACTTGTCTTAGGCCTGCTTACGTTTTCAATATTCTTTTTTGGTGCAAGAATTATTGTTAACGCACTTAACAACCCAAATGCATATTATTCCATGGTAGCTTTGGCTCCAGCTTTGTTGTTTGTACCTATAATGGCTGCGTACAGAGGATATTTTCAAGGTAGAAACAATATGACACCTACAGCTGTATCTCAGATTATAGAGCAATCAGCTAGAGTAGGTTTTGGCTTGATACTAGCATATTTTCTTATGCCAAAAGGGCTAGATTATGCAGCAGCTGGAGGTTCTTTTGGAGCTACAGCAGGAGCAATATTTGGCATGGCATTTATTTTGTTTGTATATTACATAAATAAGCCTAAAATTGAAAAAGAACTTTTGAAAAGTGAAGAATTTGAAGAAGAAAGCTATAAAGTAATAATAAAAAGTATGCTCACTATTGCTCTTCCTATTATAATAGGAGCTTCTGTTATGCCTATTATGAATATGATAGATGTTTCTATAGTAATAAATAGACTTATGGCATCTGGTTATAGTCAAAGTGAAGCTAATGCACTTTATGGACAGCTCACAGGAATGGCTGCTACCTTAATAAATCTGCCACAAGTATTAACTATGTCTATAGCTATGAGTATAGTACCGGTAGTATCTCAAGCATATGCGCTTAGAGATATGGAGAGTGTAAAGGAAAATGCAAACCTAAGTGTAAGAATGGCGGTGCTTTTAGGACTACCATCTGGAGTTGGACTTATGGTTCTTGCTACGCCTATAATGCAGCTTCTATATCCTAACGAGCCAGCATCGATAGGACAGATACTATTTTTCATGTCACTTGGAGTAGTTTTTTTAAGCTTAATTCAAACCCTGACAGGAATTCTTCAGGGCTTAGGGAAATCTCAAATTCCAGTTATGAATCTTTTCATCGCAGCTATATTTAAGCTAGTATGCACATATACTCTTACATCTATTCCTTCTCTTAATGTAAAAGGAGCGGCGATAGGTACTGTGCTTGCATACATGATAGCTGCAGGACTTGATGTATATTGGGTTAGAAAACTTCTTAACATAAAATTTGATATAAACCATCTTCTGATAAAACCTCTTTTAACAGCAGCTATTATGGGAGTAGTTGCGAAACTTACTCATATGGGGCTTACTGATAAGCTAGGGAATTCATTATCTACTGTCATAGCCATAGTATTAGCGATGATTGTTTATGTTGTAGTGCTTATTCTAATTGGAGGAATAACTAAAGAAGAGATAGAAAAATTACCTAAAGGCAAGAAGCTAAGTAAATTCATTCCATCTAAAAAATAAATCAATATAAATTTATGATATGAAGCTTTAACGTTTTTAATAAAATAGATTGAGGATCTGCTTTGAAATAGAAAAATAAAATATAATAGTTTTTAACGTTAAACTATTATATTCTATTTGACTTATCAGGCAGTCCTTTTTTATTTTAGATCTAGATATCTGAATTATTTTAAATTAGGTGAGTTCTCATTATTTATTATTGTTAATGCTAATATAACTTTTATTTTATAGAGTGTTGAATATTCAAGTGTTATAAGAAAAATCTACTTGTTTTTAATAATTTTATTTTCTGTGGATTAATTGTGGAAAACAAATGAATGCGTTGGTAAAAGTAAAACCTGTGATTGGAAATAATTCACAGGACTGTGGATTAAAAAAAACTTTTAAAAAAGTGTTGACGGTTAAAAGTCATCGTGATATATTAATACATGTCCTCAGCGAGAGGGCAAAACAAACAGCCTCGAAAGAGGAAATACGAATTAATAGATGAACTTTGAAAACTGGATAGTAAACCATAAATAGTTTTTAATTTCGATTAAAAACCACACCATTTATGAACAACAACCAAGTCAGTAAATTTTTACTGAGACAAGGATTATATTTGAGAGTTTGATCCTGGCTCAGGATGAACGCTGGCGGCGTGCTTAACACATGCAAGTCGAGCGG